>JAZQYE010000127.1:0-3009 GCA_045633385.1 Eubacteriales bacterium
CGGTGACCGCTCCATCGAGATCTCCTGCGCGTTTGATGCAAAGGAAGGCGAGTTTGACAAGTTCGATCGCGTTCGCGTTCCCAGCGTGGTTTACGCAGGCATGCTCGAGTACGACGGCGACCTGCACATTCCCAAAAAGTATCTGGTTTCTCCCCCTGAGATCACCAACACCATGAGCGAATACATGGCGGCTATGGGCATTCCCGGATTGGCAATCTCCGAAACGCAAAAGTACGGTCACGTCACCTACTTCTGGAACGGAAACAAGTCCGGCAAATTTGACGAGGAGCTGGAGGATTATATTGAGATCCCCTCTGACGTCGTTCCCTTTGAGCAACGCCCCTGGATGAAGTGCGCAGAGATCACCGACAAGCTGATCGAGTGCCTCAACAGCGGCAAATATAAGTATCTGCGCGTCAACTTCCCCAACGGCGACATGGTAGGTCACACGGGCTCCTTGGCGGCAACCCGTTGCTCGATGGAAGCGCTTGACCTGCAGCTTGGCAGAATTTTGCCCGTAGTTGACGCTTTGGGCGGCGTGGCTCTGATCACCGCCGACCACGGCAACGCCGACGAAATGTACGAAATGGATAAAAAGACCAAGCTCCCCAAGGCAGATAAAAACGGCAAATACAAGGCAAAGACCAGCCACACCCTCAATCCCGTTCCCTGCATCATCTACGATAACACCGACGCAAAGAACTCCTACACCGTAAAGGCAGAGGGTCAGTTCGGTCTTTCCAACGTTGCCGCAACCACGGTCAACCTCTTGGGCTTCAAGGCCCCCGAAATGTGGGACGAGTCGATCATCGAGGTAAAATAATGCAATACAAAACAGAACTCCATGCGCATACCAAAGAGGTCAGCCCCTGCGGTCAGCTCTCCTCGCAAGAGGTTGTAGACCGCTACCTTGCCGACGGCTACACAACGCTGGTCGTTACCAATCACTACTGCGATTACGTGATCGACAATGCGGGAGAGACGTGGGAGGAACGTTGCAAATATTACCTTGCCCCCTATTACCTGATGAAGGAATACGCCGCCGATCGGATGCATATCATTTTGGGCTGTGAGCTTCGCTTTAAGGGAAGTGCCAACGATTATTTGATTTTTGGATTGACCGAACAATTCCTGTGGGAGCACGCCAATTTGCACGAAATGAATATCCGCAGCTTTTCGGAGCTGGCGCACGAAAACGGGCTCCTTATCGTGCAGGCGCACCCCTTCCGCAACGGAATGACGGTAGTCAATCCCTCTTATCTGGACGGTGTGGAAATCTTTAACGGTCATGCGGGACACGACTCCCGCAACCCTATAGCAGTGGAATGGGCAAAGAAATTTGACTTGATCCCCACGTCGGGCACCGATTTCCATCACCCTCACCAATTTGGTTGCGGCGGACTTTTGACCGATGCCCCCATCAAAACGGGTGAGGAGCTGCTTGACGTACTCAAGGCCAGAAACTATACCCTGATTTGTGCGGGTCCTCGCGCCGAAGCCGAGGGTCTGTGCGATCACTCCCCCAAATATTGATTTTTGGAAGGATATATCAATGAAATCTAACTACACCACTCTCGAAGAGCTTGCCGCACATTGCGCGACCTGCCAAGCCTGCCCCTTGGGAGAGACCCGTACCAACCTCGTGTTTGGTACGGGCAACCCGCAGGCAGATCTGATGTTCATCGGAGAAGCACCGGGTGAGCAGGAGGATCTTTCGGGAACCCCCTTTGTCGGTCGGGCAGGACAACTGCTTGACAAATATCTTTACGCGGTGGATATTGAGCGTAAGGACGTTTACATCGCCAATATCCTCAAATGCCGCCCACCAAAGAACCGAGACCCGTTGCCTGCCGAGGAGGATGCCTGCATCGACTATTTGCGTGAGCAGGTCAAGCTCATTCAGCCCAAGGTCATCGTGTGCCTCGGTCGTATTTCCGCCATGCGTTTGATCAAGCCCGATTTTAAGATCTCGCAAGAACACGGCACGTGGTTTGAAAAAGGCGGCTATCTCATGACTGCGGTATTCCATCCTGCGGCTCTTTTGCGCGACCCTCGCCGCAAGGAAGATATGCTGGAGGACATGAAACGCATCAAGGCAAAGCTGGACGAATTGAAGGGAACGAACTGATATGATGGATTTTTCTCGCTTGCTGACCATCATCATCACTCTCTTCCTTTTGATGGTTTGCGGCTACGTCTGCCGTAAAAGAGGCATTATCAACAACAACGCATCCAAGGCACTCTCTCAGCTCATTATTTCGGTGGGACAGCCTATGATGATCATCAATGCGCTCAACAATGCCGAGTTTACCGCCGAGAACCTCAAAATTGCTTGGCAGGTCGTGCTCATTAGCTTTGCCATGCATACCTTAATGGCGGCAATGGCGTTTGGTATTTGCCGTTTGATGAAAAAGAATCCCGACGAATTAAAGATCTTTGAGTTCTCGTTGGTGTTTGCCAATGCCGGATTTATCGGTTTTCCCATTCTCGACTCCATTTTTGGAGATGGAATCGGTAGCTTTATGGGCGCGTTTTACGTCATTGCCTTCCACCTCTTTATTTGGACGTGGGGTATTATGATCCTGGCGCGCGGCAGAGAGGATATCAAGCTGACTCCCAAAAAGATATTGGTCAACTACGGTACCGTTCCCTGCGCCATTGGTATTGCGCTGTACCTGCTACAGCCCATTATCACGCCTGCGGAGGGTAGCTTGCTCGTCCCCGTATTTGATGCGGCGGCAGGCTTTTTCGGATACCTCGGCAGTCTTTGCACGCCGATCTCAGTATTGGTGACCGGTGCGCTGTTGGCGACCATTTCCCTACCCCGTATGTTTACAAACCCACGCTTGTACCTGCATTCGGCAATCAAGCTGTTGATCTTCCCTGTTGTGCTCTGCGTTTTGGCAAAGCTCGTAGGACTGAACGAAACCTATATTCTTCTTGTTACCGCCATGGCAGGCGTACCGAGCGCCGCTACCATTACCATGCTGGCAGAGTTGTATGACATCG
>JAZQYE010000128.1:0-3912 GCA_045633385.1 Eubacteriales bacterium
CCGCATTCCACTTTTTGGTTTCCTCAAAGATCTTTTCAACATCGTTGTTTTCACAAAAGATATTTTTATCTCCCATGCCGCCAAAGCGCAAAAAGTCTGTATAGATGAGCTGTCCTCCGCACTGTTCTGTGGTACGGATCACATCCAGAGCAAGATTGGATTCCATCCAGCCGGTTCCAAGCATATCAAAGCCGGCGTCAAACGCCGTTTTGACCGAGCGGCGAGCCTTGCGGTGCGTCAGCTCACTTTGAGGGCTAAGGCTTTTGCCACCCCTTGGGCAGGGGGCGGAACGCAACAAAAGGTTATCCTGCCGCCACTTACGGCGCGGATTGCCTATGGGATGTCTGGCAAATAATTTGTGTTCCATATTATGGCTCCTTTACGGTATCGGTAATGTATTCAGTATAACACGTTTATTTGCCGGATGCTTGCCAAAAAATCATTTTCTTTGTGTCATTTTGGCAGAAAATACAAAGAGACACGAAGAGAAAACTATTCTGTTTTGAAATACTCTTTTGGGGAGCAACCGCATTCCTCGGTAAAGACGCGGTAAAAGGTTCGCAAGGAGGAAAAGCCGCTTTCCATGGCGCACTCGGTAACCGTGTATTTGTTTTCACGGATCAACGATAGCGCGTTCTTCAAACGCACCGTGTTGATATAACGGCTGATGCCAATATGAAAATCGGTGCGGAATCTCTCTGCTACGTATCTTGGACTATACCCCAATTCCCGTGCGATATGTTCTGTGGAGAGTTTCTCCTTGAAATGCTCATTGATGTAAAGAAAAATCTTTGTGGCAAGATCGATGTCTCCCTGTGGGGCGTTGTTCTCAAGGGGGATATAGCGCAAAACGGTTCCCAATATGACGTGAATATATCCTGTTTGCTCGATGGCATTCATATCTTTGTTTTCCAGCCTTGCAACGGCTCCTTGAACTGTTTTGATGGATTCCGCATCGCAAACGATGGGTGCGGATATATTTTTTCCGGCGATGGCCTCCATAAAATCGGAGCAAAGAAAGGGAGGGATAAACAGAACCGTACAATCAACCGTGTCCTGAGGCGCTTGAAATTGATGCGGCGCATAGCTGGGCAGCATTACAAGCTCACCTGCATTCAGAATCTGTTCCGTGTCATTGATCCACAAGCGAGTCTTGCCCCTATTGATCAATACAATTTCGATATGCGAATGAAAATGCGGGTTGACGTTATTCAACGCTGTGTAGTGCTCTATGTGAAAGCGACGGATCTGTTCCCGTCGGATGTGAAGGAATGCTTTCATATATCCTCCCAAATGGCATAAATTAAGTGCTTTTTTGGCAAGAAATTGCAACGCAAAAGCATTATACTTATTATAGATTGGCTTGCCCGAAAAGTCAAGAGCCTTTTAGGAAAATGTCACAGCAAAGAGGAAAATCGCATGGAAGAATATTTTTTGAAAAGCAAAAATGATCAAAGCGACCGCACCGCAGAAATTGAAGAAAAGCTGAAGGTCTACGGCGTTTGCGTTTTAGGAAGCGGTGTTTTTTATGTTACGGGTGTCAAAATGCCCGATCATTCCACCCTTTGGGGACAGGGAAACGCCACGCGCGTGATCCTCTCCTCCGAAGTCGATGAGGGGGCGGCAATTCAGCTCGATTCGTTTTGTACGGTTCGCAATCTGTGCATTGCGGGAGCGGAGGAGGAATTTTCCGCTCGCCCCAAGGAGATCGGCACACGCACGGGGCTTTTGTTCCGGGGAACTGCTCAGCACCATGGAGACAAAGGTCTTCAAAACGCCACCCTGGAGGCCTGCTACGTCCATTCCTTTACGGGCGGTGGCTTGACCTGCCTGGATACGGGATCCAGCGTGCGCGCGGGCATGACGGCATCCAACTGTCATATCGTGCGTTGCGGAGTGGGAATTTACATCCCCCATTTCAGCGAATTTCATCAGTTCACCAATATGCATTGCACCGGCAATGGGTACGGATGTATCAACAACGGCGGAAACAATGTGT
This sequence comes from Eubacteriales bacterium, assembly GCA_045633385.1. Classification (GTDB taxonomy): domain Bacteria; phylum Bacillota; class Clostridia; order Oscillospirales; family CAG-272; genus UMGS1865. Next base: position 2,000 of record JAZQYE010000128.1, read on the forward strand.
TTGTAAACTGTAATTTCAGCGGAAACACGCTGGGCTTTTTGATCGACAACGGCGACGGTATGGCAAAAAACAATGCCCACGGGATCGCCGTTGGATGTACCTTCCACCATGCCAACGATAATAACGGTGGGATCGGTATTAAAATCGTAAATTCCAATCCGGGATATATTTTCAGCGCGTGTCAGATCGGCTTTGCGGACGTTATTTTGGAAAATTCCAAGCGAGTTCAGTTTATCGGTACGCATATTCATCGTTTTGTCAATATTCAGATCCGCGGTGGCTCTGCCATGATGACAGATTGCTTCTTCGGAGTGCCGGAAACAGTCATTCCCATCAAGCTTTCGGGTGGGGCAAAGCTCTATTGCCGCGACTGCATCGACATGGATGGAAACGATTGCCCGATCATTGAGGAAGAATGAGAGAGAAAACGATGCTCAAAGACAAACCAAAGCTGCTGTTTTCGTCACGGCAGATCGCGATGATCATTCTGCCGCTTCTTCTGCAAAACCTCTTGTCGATTGCCATTGGTATGGCAGATTCTATTATGGTATCCAACAAGGGCGAGGCTGCGTTTGCGGGGGTATCGTTGGTCAATTCCCTGGACACGGTTTTGATTACGCTGTTTTCGGCGTTGACTGCCGGCGGATCGGCGGTTTTGGCGCAGGCGATGGGGCGTAAGGATCGGGAATACGCCTGCGAGGCAACCAAGCAGATGCTATACGTTGCCACTATGGTAGCGGCAACCATCAGCGCGGTCACGTTGCTGCTTCGAGAGCCGATCTTAAGGCTTTTGTTTGGAGAAGTAGAAGCCGATGTTTTGAACAATGCGCTGGCTTATTTCTTTTTCCTTGCCATCTCGTTCCCTTTCTTGGCCATTGAAAATAGCGTTGCCGCCACTCTGCGGGCACAAGGCGACAGCATGACCTCGTTAAAGGTTTCTGTTCTGATGAATCTTTTGAACGTTGCAGGCAACGCGATCTTGATCTACGGACTGGATCTGGGGGCAGCAGGTGCCGCTATTGCAACGCTTCTTTCCCGCATGATCGGTGCCCTTATCAAGCTGATCATAATTTGCAACAAAAAGCGTTATATCTACGTTGATCATTTATGGAGGTATCGTCCCGATACTGCCATGATCAAGGTCATTTTGCGCTTTGGAATCCCCAACGGAATTGAACAATCCATGCATAATTTTGGAAATTTGTTGACTTCCAGCCTGGTTTCCTCCTTGGGAACCGCCTCCATTGCTGCAAGAGGCGCAATGAACTCCATTTGCAACGTTCAATACAGTGCGGGTGGAGCCAGTCAACAAACCATGATTCCCGTGGTGGGACGTTGCGTGGGAGCAAAAGAGAAAAAGCAGGCAAAGCAATACACGTGGTTGCTTTTGGGCATTGCCTACCTCCTCGTCATTGCCGTAGCACTTCCGACCTTGATATTTGCCACCCCATTGTTGCGCTTTTACGGGCTTTCGGGAGAGACCGTGGAGATCGGCCGTCAGCTGCTCCTCTTTCAAAGCATCGTTTCTCTCCTGTTTTGGCCCTTTGCCTTTTGTTTGCCATCCGCCCTTCGCGCCGCCGGTGACGTGAGCTTCACCATGAAGGTCTCGGTGGTTTCCATGTGGATATTCCGTGTAGCACTTGCCTATGTACTGGCGCAAAAGACCGTCTCCCTGTTTGGCATCTTTTCTTTCCCGGGACTTGGAATGGGAATCATGGGCGTTCAGGTTGCCGTGGGCGTGGACTGGCTGATCCGCTCGATCCTATTCCTTTGCCGTCTGATCAGCGAAAAATGGCTTTCCAAATATCGGGACGCAACGTAAAAGAACGCCTCTTTGATGGGATACAGGAAGCACAATACGCCTTCTCCGCCAACAAAAAGGGAACTTTTGTTTACCAAAAGTTCCTTTTTTG
>JAZQYE010000129.1:0-6943 GCA_045633385.1 Eubacteriales bacterium
ATTTAAGGAGAGTTAACAATGAAAAAAGTTCTTGCATTGCTTCTTGCTGTTATGATGCTCTTTAGTGTTGCATCTTGCGGTGAGACAAACAACGATGCCGGAGGCAGCGATCTTAAGGTTGGTTTCATCTTCTTACACGATGAAAACTCAACCTACGACAAGAACTTCCTTGATGCAGCGGAAGCGGCAACAGCAGAGCTCGGTCTTAAGCCTGAGCAGGTTATTTTCAAGACAAATGTTCCTGAGGGTAACGAGTGCTATGAGGCAGCAGCAGACCTTGCTGACCAGGGCTGTAATGTAGTATTTGCAAACAGCTTCGGACATGAGCCTTATATTTTGAAGGCTGCAAAGGAATTCCCCGAAGTTGAATTCTGTCATGCTACAGGTACAACAGCTCATACAGAAAATGTTCCTAACTTCCACAACGCATTTGCTTCCATTTACGAAGGCAGATATCTTGCAGGTATTGCTGCAGGTCTGAAGCTCAATGAAATGATCGAGGCAGGCGAGATCACTGCTGCAGAGGCTAAGATGGGCTACGTTGGCGCATACACCTACGCAGAGGTTATCTCCGGCTACACCTCCTTCTACCTTGGCGCAAAGTCCGTTTGCCCCACCGTTACCATGGACGTTCAGTTCACCGGTTCTTGGTATGACGTAACCGCAGAGAAGAACGCTGCAGAGGCTCTTCTTGCAAGAAATTGCGTACTCATTTCTCAGCACGCTGACTCTATGGGCGCTCCCGGTGCTTGCGAGGCTGCAGGCGTTCCCAACGTTTCCTACAACGGCAGCACCTACGAGGCTTGCCCCGAGACCTTTATCGTTTCTTCCGCTATCAACTGGGCTCCTTACTACATGTACATCACCAAGTGCTTCAGCACCGGTGCTGACATCGAGGCTAACTGGTGCGGCGGCATCAACGAAGGTTCCGTTGTTTTGACCGGTATCAACCTCGACGTTGCTGCTGAGGGTACCGTTGAAGCAATCGAGACTGCTATCGCTCAGTTCAAGGCAGGCACTCTCAACGTATTCAACGCTGCAAACTTCACCGTTGGCGGTCAAGCTCCCACTCACGATCTGATCAGTGATGGTTACTTCCACGAGTCCGAGACGATCTCCGCTCCTTCCTTCGATCTCAGAATCGACGGCATCACTCTTCTCAACGAGTTGTACTAATTCCACACGGGAGCAATCCCGTTGCCTTTCAGGCGGAGCTTTACCGCTCCGCCTGATTGCTTTTTACCCCCACAAATCTTTGCTTGGAGGCATCACGTGAATAATACCGTTGCTCTTGAATTAAAAAATATCTCCAAACGCTTTGGAGATAAATACGCCAACAAAAACGTTGACCTGACGCTTTACAACGGCGAAATCCTTGCTATTCTCGGTGAAAACGGAAGCGGCAAAACCTCAATGGTCAACATGATAGCGGGCATTTACTACCCCGACGAGGGCGAGATCTTTGTTGGCGGCAAGCCCGCGCTGATCGCCTCCCCCAAGGATGCGTTCAAATACAAGATCGGAATGATCCATCAGCACTTTAAGCTTGTTGATGTTTTTTCCGCAAGCGAAAATATCGTGCTCGGCATCAACGAGGATGGCAAATTCAAGCTCTCCGAGGTTGACCAAAAGGTTGCCGAAATCACGCAAAAGTACGGATTTCAGTTAAATCCGCAAAAAAAGATACATGAAATGTCGGTTTCCGAAAAGCAGACCGTTGAGATCGTAAAGGTGCTTTACAGAGGCGCCGATATTCTGATCCTCGACGAGCCTACCGCGGTTTTGACTCCGCAGGAGATCGAAAAGCTGTTTGACATCCTGCGCCGTATGCGTGAGGATGGAAAATCTATTATCATCATCACCCACAAAATGAACGAGGTGCTCTCGCTTTCCGACCGCGTTGCAGTCATGCGTAAGGGCGAGCACATTGCTACGGTGAACACCGCAGAAACCAACGAAAAAGAACTCACCGAAATGATGATGGGTGAAAAAGTAGAGTTGAATATTGAACGCGCCGAGCCTAAAAACACCAAGGACAGGCTGGTAGTTGAAAATATATGCAGTAAAAATTCGGAAGGTGTAACGGTGCTTGACAACATCTCCTTTACCGCACGCGCAGGAGAGATCCTCGGTATTGCGGGTATTGCGGGATCTGGTCAGCGCGAGCTTTTGGAGTCGATTGCAGGCTTGAAGCATCTGGAATCGGGTACCATCACCTTTAACCGCCCCAAAAAAGACCTCCCCGTCTCCTTCTATCACAAAACCTTTGCGCAGGTGGTTGAGCTTGCCGAGCAAGGGAAGTTCCACTACGAGGACGGCACGAAGGTCGATTTTACCGGCATGAGCCACGCACAGATCCGTGCCTTGGTCAACGACGGTAAGGTCTTGTTCAACGAGGACGAGGTCATGAACCTGCGCGACAAAACGCCGCTTCAGATCCGCGAGCTTGGCGTACGCCTCTCCTTTGTTCCCGAGGATCGCCTTGGTATGGGTCTTGTCGGAAACATGGACATCGTTGACAACGTCATGCTCCGCAGCTATAAGCGCGGCAAATCCATCTTCTTGGATAGAACCAACCCCCACGAGCTTGCAATGGAGCTGATCAACGAGCTGAACATCGTTACGCCGGACGAGCATACCCCCGTACGCAGACTTTCGGGCGGTAACATTCAAAAGGTATTGGTCGGACGTGAAATTGCCGCCGCGCCCTCCGTATTTATGGCGGCGTACCCCGTAAGAGGTCTTGATATCAACGCCTCCTACAGCATTTATAACCTGCTAAACAAGCAAAAGGAGCTTGGCGTTGCCGTTATTTTTGTTGGTGAAGACCTTGACGTTTTGATCGCACTTTGCGACAGGATCATGGTTTTGGCTTCGGGACAAGTAACGGGAACGGTAGATGCAAGAACCGCCACCAAGGAAGAGATCGGTCTTTTGATGACAAAGCATAATACGGAAGGAGGAAACGCAAATGAGCAAAGAAGTGAATAATCAAACCGCCACCGAGCAAATTGACAAAGCGCCGCAAAAAGAACGCCCCGCAAAAAACACGGAGCCGCTCTTTCACATTACCAAGCGCAACAACATCAGCTTTGGACACGCGTTATTGATCAGAGCCCTTGCAATCGTTTCCGCCATCGTTATCATGTCGCTCATCATGCTCCTTTTGGCAAAGGAGAACCCCTTTACCCTGCTTGCCTCCATGCTCGACGGCGCGTTTGGAACGCCCTTGCGCATTTGGGTACTCTTTAGTGACACCGCAATTCTGCTTGGCATCTCGCTTGCGCTGACCCCTGCATTCAAAATGAAGTTTTGGAACTGCGGCGGCGAGGGACAAGTTATGATCGGCTCTTTGACCGCGGCAATGCTCATGCTGTTTGTCGGAGATAAGGTCTCGCTCCCCCTCCTCATTGGTATGATGGTAGTGCTCAGCACACTTGCAGGAAGCATTTGGGGCTTGATCCCCGCTTTCTTCAAGGCAAAGTGGAACATCAACGAGACCCTGTTTACCCTGATGATGAACTACATCGCCATTCAGCTCATTACATACTTCTTAAAGCTGTTTGGAAACGATCAGGGCAATTTGGAACCCATGCCCCAATTTGCCATTCCCAAAATCTTTAACGGTGCTTACTTTTTAAACATCGTGCTCATTCTGCTCATTTGTGCCGTTATGTACGTATATCTGCGCTACAGCAAGCAGGGATACGAGATCTCGGTAGTAGGCGAGAGCGAACGTACGGCAAAATACATTGGTATCAACGTTTCCAAGGTCATTATTCGCACCATGATCATTTCGGGTGCTCTGTGCGGTCTGATCGGCTTTTTGCTGGTTGCAAACGGAAGCTGCTCGGTAACCACCACCATTGCAAGCGGCAGAGGCTTTACTGCAATTCTGGTCTCCTGGCTTGGCAAATTCAATCCGCTGTATATGATACTGACCTCTTTCCTGGTCGTATTTTTGCAAAGAGGAACGAGCTTTATGGGCGAGATCTACCGCTTGGATACCTCAATGGCTGATATCTTTATCGGCGTTGTGCTCCTCTTTATCATCGGCTGTGAATTCTTTATCAACTACAAGATCAACTTTAGAAAGAGAAATAAGGGGGTAACAAAATAATGGCTATTATCACCTTTCTCATCAGTGCCATCAAGTTTGGTATGGTACTGCTCTTTGGCTCGACCGGAGAGACCATTACCGAAAAATCCGGACACTTGAACCTGGGTCTGCCCGGCGTTATGTGTGTGGGAACCGCGTGCGGATGCGTTGCCGAAGCAATTCTCTTTGACATTGTAGGCGGCAGACGCCAATTGGAAAAGGTATCGTTTTTGGCAATCATCGTTCCCATTCTCGCTACGCTGATCGGCGGTGCGCTGATGGGTCTGATCTTCTCCTTCCTCACCGTAACCCTGCACGCAAACCAAAACGTAACGGGTCTTGCCATGACAACGCTCGGCGTTGGAATTTCCGACTACATGATCGCCTCGGTTGACGGCTACAAGTTTACCGCAGGTGCAAAGTTCTTTAACTCGGGTCTCCCCTTTGCGGCAGAGCTCGGTTGGTTTGGAAAGCTGTTTTTATCCTACGGCGTAATGGTGTACCTATCCATTGCCGTTGCCATTACCGCCGCCATTATACTCAACCGAACGAGAGTCGGCTTGCACCTGCGTGCCGTGGGTGAGAACCCCGCAACGGCAGATGCGGCAGGCATTAACGTAACCAGATACCGCTACGTTGCCACCTGCACGGGCTGTGCGATTGCAGGACTGGGCGGATTGATGTTCGTTATGGACTACCTCAACGGAAACTGGGAGTACGTCATTGACGCAATTGGTTGGCTTTGCGTTGCGCTCGTTATTTTCACCACGTGGAAGCCTGTTTTCGGCATCTTCTGCTCCATTGTATTCGGCGTATTTTACGTTGCCGCCGAGTACATTCCCGGCATTTCGCTTGCCGACAAGGAGATCTTTAAAATGCTGCCCTTCCTGGTAACCATCATCGTGCTGATCATTACGGGCATCAAAAACAAAAAAGAGAATCAACCTCCCGCATCTCTCGGACTTCCCTATTTCAGAGAAGAAAGATAAAAGAATCGACAAAAGAGGCTGTTTGAAATGCTTGGCATTTCAAACAGCCTCTTTTATGATACGTTCTTATTTCTGCTCACGAAAAACAATGGTCTTTGTTTCGGCGTCCATGGCATCGACAATAGCAAGCGACTCCAAACGGTAGCCAAGGTTGCGAATGCTTCTGCCGCCAAACTGAAAGCCCTTTTCAACAGCAATTCCAATACCCTCAACGGTGGCGCCTGCCGCCTCCGCAATGGAGATCAAGCCCTGCAATGCACATCCGTTTGCCAAAAAGTCATCTACGATTAAGATCTTATCCTCGGCAGACAAAAACTTTTTGGAAACAATGACCTGATTTTTGTTTTTGTGCGTAAAGGATTCTACCTCGGCGGTGTACATATCGCCGTCAATGTTAACGCTCTTTGCTTTTTTTGCAAACACCATGGGAACGCCAAAGCAACGCGCCGCGGCATACGCAATGGCAATGCCCGATGCCTCAATGGTCAATACCTTTGTAATTTTTACGTCCGCAAAGCGACGGTGAAACTCCTTGCCGATCTCGTCCAACAGCGCAACGTCCATTTGATGATTAAGAAAGCTGTCAACCTTAAGCACGTTTCCCGCTTTTACAATACCGTCTTTTAAAATGCGTTCTTCCAAAAAATTCATAATATGCACCCCAAGCGTTCAAAATGATAAGTGTATTATACTCCAATTGTCGAAATTTGTCAATACCTAAATTGCACCGTTGCCCGATTTTTATCATTTGAAGCACGCCAAAATGAGGAATTGCAGATTTCCACTTGAAATATTTTGCAAGATATGCTATAATAAGATCGGCACGATCCATACGCGGATCGCTGTAACGGCATCACAGCTTGAAAGGAGTTTATGATGAAATACACGGCAAACGAAGCAAGATACGATTCGATCGAATACAAAAAATGCGGTGAGAGCGGATTGAAGCTCCCTGCTGTATCGCTGGGACTGTGGCACAATTTTGGCGATAACGCCAGCTACGAAAATATGTGCAATATGTGCTTTACCGCCTTTGATAATGGCATTACGCACTTTGACCTTGCAAACAACTACGGCCCCGCCGCAGGCAGCGCGGAGACAAATTTTGGCAAGATCCTGCGTGAGCACCTCGCCCCTTACCGCGACGAAATGATCATCAGCACCAAGGCAGGCTACTATATGTGGCCTGGTCCCTATGGCGACAAGGGCAGTAAAAAATACCTGACGGCAAGCCTCGACCAAAGCCTGAAGCGAATGGGGCTTGACTACGTGGATATTTTTTATCACCACAGAATGGACCCCGACACGCCGCTTTACGAAACGATGTGGGCTTTGGACAGCATTGTAAAAAGCGGAAAAGCACTCTACGTTGGTCTTTCCAACTACGACGGCGAGACCATGAAAAAGGCGGCAGAGATCCTCAACGACCTGCACTGCCCGTTTGTCATCAACCAAAACAGATATTCGATTCTTGACCGCACGGTTGAGAAAAACGGCATTTTGGATAGCGCGATCGCAACCAAAAAAGGCATGATCATCTTCAGCCCCCTCGCGCAAGGACTTTTGACCAACCGCTATTTGAACGGCATTCCCTCCGACAGCCGCGTTAAGACCGACGGCAGATTTTTAAACGAGCGTTCCCTCTCCCCCGAAAAGCTGAGCATGATCGCCGCGCTGAACGAGATCGCGCAAGCAAGAGGACAGAGTCTTGCACAAATGGCACTCGCATGGGTCTATCGCCACGAGGGCGTCACAAGCGTTTTGATCGGTGCCTCCAAGCCCGAGCAGATCACCGAAAACCTCAAAATGACCGAAAACACCCACTTCACCCCCGACGAGCTGGCGGCAATTGATC
>JAZQYE010000130.1:0-19808 GCA_045633385.1 Eubacteriales bacterium
CTGCATACCAAGGCACATTCCTGTACCGAATACAAGGGTAAATATGATGCCCCAAGTATATGTGAAGATGGTTGCAGGCAGCTTTGCCTTTCGGTCGAGCTTGCGGAGTGCTACGATTTTGGAGCTATCCTTGGGGGCATACTCCTTTGCGATGGATTCTGCGTAGATTTTGTCTGTGTTCATTTTGTTTCTCCTTTTCGGTTGTTTATTGTGACTTTATTATACCAACCGCCAAAGTGAAACTGAACAACAAGATTTGCTTAATGTGTTGATTTGAGTAAATTATATCACAAAATCGCCCTAAATGAAATAGGACGGCTCAATTCTTTACAAATTGAACCGCCCTACAAACAACAAAAAGCTCTGCCGAAGCAGAGCTTTTTGTATATCGAAATAATAGCTGTAAGGCTGTAATTATCTCTTGGAGTTTTAAGAACGCCGTTTGATATCGTGAATATCGTGGAAAAACGTGTGATATCGTGCATTTATCGTGTGTTTTCGTGCGATATCGTGAATATCGTGAGTATCGTCGCATAAAGTGTTGCACCAAATTTGCACCAAAATCACACCCATATTTTACTTCATTTTTGCTATCAACAAGTCCAATTCAGCTTGTTTGGATTTTATAGCTTTCTCCATTTTTTCACAATTCGCAATGGCAGATTCAAGCTGTTTACATCTTTCAAGAACAGTAGCATCCTCGGACGATAAGAACCCACCTATAAATGCAGTTGTCAAAATAAACTTTGAAGTCTTAACAGCAAATGCCACCTCAATATATGAACCGTTTTGATTGGCAACAAGACCCTTGCCGAACATCTTATGCTTAACGTACTGTCCCTCAAGGTTGATTTCGGGAATTGCATCAAGCTCGGTTTGTGCATTGGCAAGCTCTGCTTCCAAGGCTTCAAGCTCAATTCTCTTGCCATCAATCTCCGCTTCAATGCGTTCTTGTTCCAAGTCAGATTTGCTCTTTCGTATAATCTTCGTGTAATTTTCAAATTCATAGAAGCTATACACAATGCTACAATAGATAATATCGAAGGTTAAGATATGCAAATCGTCTTGGGGGTCTTTTACCTTACCCCATCTCGTATTATGTGTTTCAATCAACTCTTGGTGTTTGGAAATTGCCTGTCTGACCTCATCGCACATACGATAGTAGCGAGAAAGCTTGAAATACTGACCATACCCAATTTCCTCGCCGTATTCCAAATATCTGAAGAATGGCTGACATTGAGAAGATTTATACAAATAGTTTTCTTCGGGCTTATAGAATGTCAGGTATGCCAAAACAGAACGGAAGTCCTGTTTATACTTCCACTTACCACGCTCATATTTCTCAAGGAGCTTGTTTGTTTCCTCAACAAAACGCTCTATCTTATCCTGTCTTTTGTCAAGATCACCGCCATCGTCCTCATACAGCATGGCGAAAAGACCTCTCATCGTATCTTCTTCGTGCGTGATAAGCTTCAAAATTCCGTTGACAGGCTGAACAGTGCCGTTGTTGATAATGATGCTTGACTCTGACATAGCGTACTTAAACATTTCGTGAAAATCGGGAGCGTCAATGTCAAAGTTCTCTTTGAAGTGATACATCGCTCTCCACTTCATATTTTCGTCGCAATCATCGTTTGTCAGCATTTCAAACTTGTCTATGTATATATCTATGATTTTATTGAATCTTTCTAAATTCATATTTCTCTCCAATCACATTGTGTCAATGATTTTATCAATCTCGGCTCTTATTTCGTCATAGCGTTTTGCCGAAAATCCCAAACCCTTGATTCTACCCAACGAAATTGTCTTATTGTTTCCACATTTTTCGTTTATAACAGTAGTAGGAACAATATAAAATTCCCAGTTGTTCAGATTTAGAGGATTGGAAGATTCTCTCGTATCTCCTGTGTTTAGACAGAAGACATATACATCATTCTGACGGCAAAACTCGCTATTGCCACTCTTCGCAGGGTCATAAGACCCATTAGCCTTAGTGATACCGAAAACTCGTTGTTTTGATACCTTGCCTTCTTGGTTGAATGAGTGATAATACGATGTTTCTTTTACTTCTATACGCTTATCACGATACGAGACATCCCACAAAGTCCAATACTGGTCATTCTGTGCCTCATTGACTCCTAACGCCTTTGAAACAATAAACTCTGCTATTTTATCTTGAAGGTCGTATATATTGGAATAGTGAAATCTCCAAAAATCTAAAAAGTCAAAGCCAACGGCTTCACCATCGAATGCAAAAGCTTCCTTGCCTGTCATTATCAAAATGCTCCTTTGATACGCTTTTTTATATTATACCATAAAATACATCAAATTTCAACAATATTATGTAAACTGTAACGCTCAACATAAAAAGTTAGGACGGCTCAACACATAGTTGAACCGCCCTTTTTGATTAAAGCAAATCGTGCTCGATAGATTGTCGATATGCTTCACTTCGTTTCGCTCGATATATTCTCGCTACGCTCGAATTCGATATAACCTCCCTTACGGTCGGTTTCGATATGATATAAATCCCTCGTTTGCGAAGCAAACATATCGAGTGCGTCAGCACATATCGAACGCAACAGCGTATATCGAAAATCCCGCAAGGGATTTATATCGACGTTCTCCAAGAGATAACAAAAAATGCCCTGCGTAAGCAGAGCATTTTTTGCAAGTTTCGACCAAAGGTCGAAATTATCTCTTGGAGAACTGAGGTGCACGACGTGCAGCCTTGAGTCCGTACTTCTTTCTTTCCTTCATACGAGGATCGCGAGTCAGGAAGCCTGCTGCCTTGAGGGCGGGTCTGTACTCTGCATCTGCTGCAACGAGAGCACGTGCAAGGCCGTGGCGGATTGCGCCTGCCTGACCGGAGATACCGCCGCCGTTAACGGTTGCGATGATATCGAACTTGCCCTCAGTTCCGGTTACGCCAAAGGGCTGGTTAACGATGAGCTTAAGGGTCTCAAGACCAAAGTACTCATCAATGTCACGCTTGTTGATGGTGATTGCGCCGGTGCCGGGAACGATGCGAACGCGAGCAACGGACTTCTTTCTTCTGCCGGTTCCGTAGAAATAGGGCTTAGCACTTGTATACATTTGTTGTGTCCTTCCTTTCTCTCAATCAAAACTCGTAAGCTTCGGGCTTTTGTGCCTCGTGCTTGTGAGCCTCGCCGGCATATACCTTAAGACGAGCGAATGCATCTGCACCCAAGGAGTTCTTGGGGAGCATGCCCTTAATAGCGATTTCCATTGCCTTTTCGGGCTTGGTTGCCATCATGGTCTTAGCCTGAACAGCCTTCATACCGCCAATGTAACCGGAGTGATGATAGTAGTACTTTTGCTCCATCTTTTTACCGGTGAGAACAGCCTTGTCGGCATTGATAACGATAACAAAGTTGCCGCAATCCACGTGAGGGGTGAATTCGGGAGCGTTTTTGCCGCGCAGAAGATCTGCAGCTGCAACAGCGGTCTTACCCATGGGCTTACCTGCTGCATCCAGAATGTACCACTTGCGGACTACATTTTCTTTCTTTTGCATAAATGTAGACATTGTAGTATTTCCTCCAACAATTTAATAGTAGTTTTTTTTATGCTCGCATATTATACCACAAACCGATCGGCTTGTCAACCCCTTTTTGAAAAGTTTTTTTGCTTTTTTAATTTAGCATATTACAATCTTCGTTTTTCTCGTTTTTTCTCGTTTTTTCATATCATTTGCTCACTTGCGATATGAAAAATTTTTTTATATTTTTTTACGCAAACCGCCGTTTTTGCCGCAAAAAAGAAAAAAACGGCACAAAAGACTGCCGTCGGCTTTTGCAAGCAGGGAGCTGATTCGAGTGAATCAGCTCCCTGCAACGTTCTTTATCCCTTTTGAATTTCGCCCGCGCGCTCCTTAAGCACCCGAAGCTCTTCTAAAAACGAGTCGATGTCCTTAAACTCACGGTAAACCGAGGCAAAGCGCACGTATGCAACCTCGTCGCGCTCTTTGAGCTTGCGCATCATAATCTCGCCAAGCTCCGTAGAGGATATCTCCTGGCGAAGCGTGTTTTGCAACTCGGACTCAACCTCGTTGACCAGCATGACCGCATCAACGGGGCGCTTTTGCGTCGCTTTAAGAACGCCTGCCAAGAGCTTTTGCTTATCAAACAGCTCCTTACCGCCGTTCTTTTTGATGACGATGATCTGCACCGTTTCAATCGTTTCAAAGGTCGTAAATCTCTTTTGACACTCCAAACATTCGCGACGGCGGCGAATGCTGTTCCCCTCTACCGTGGGGCGAGAATCGATCACCTTACTTTCGGGAAAACCGCATCCCGGACATTTCATGAGCTTTACCGTACGCTTGCATAACGCAGGCGTTCTTTCTTTTTTCAATATATTTTAGTATAGCATAAAAATGCGAATTTGTAAAGGGCTTTTTTGATTTTTTATGCATAATCGCACAAATCTTGCAATACGTCGCCCAAGGAGCACGGCGTGACACGTCCCTGCACGATGCGATGATAGTATGTAATGGCAAGCTCAAGATCCTGCCCTACCCCCATTTCGCAATATTCGCATCCCAAACCAACGCCAATGCTGTATTGGCAAATTCCGTCCGCCGAGCGCGCCGACAAGCGATACCTCAACCCCATGCCTCCAAAATACACGCTCTCCTCCTTGAGCACCATTGCACATACCGATTGCTTTTGATCCATAAAAATCTCCTTCCGCCAACAGGCAAATAACATCATACTACAATATTATAACAGATTTTCAAAAATGCTTTGTGTGCCAAAACTTTTGCCGTTTTGTAAAGATTGCACAATCAAAAGCACGCGTTTTTTCGTCCTTCTCTGCCCAACTGCATGAATATGCAAATATTTTGACTATTTATGCCGTATTTTGTCAAAAAACGTTTTTTGCATGAATAGCAAACAGCGAGTTATGCACTCTTTTCCTCTGCTTCCAGCCATTATCCATTGAATTGGCATGGAATTTGTGGTATAATCTTGTTGAACGGCAAAAAGTATTCCATTATACAAAATGCATATTTATGCAACAAAAGGAGGTTTTTATGAAACAGCGAACCGCTCGACCGCTGAGTCGGTATTCCAAGATCGTGTTACATATCGAGCTCCCCTTGAGCCTTTTGAACGCGGTCGTTTTTTTGATCTCATATTTGCAGGCGCGCGCGCAAGCCCCCGTTGCCGCCGCGATCGAATATTCATACCTCACCGTTTATCTGCTCTTCCCCTTGGTGATCACCGCATTCAGCGTTCTGCTGATCGAGAGGCTGTTGATGGAGGATCAAAAGAGGTAATTCCGATCACTGCGGTGCTTTTTAAAGGCAACAATAAAAGGGATGAGGCGAATGCAAATTTGCATTCGCCTCATCCCTTTTTGAGCACGCAGCTTGGAGTTGCGCCGTATCGGTACGGTATGATTTTGTTGGAATCAATTATCGTACACGTTTTCAACGGTCAAGTCCTTGGTGTGCGCGTTGTCATTTGCACTGTAAAGCTTGGGGAAAAGGAGCACGCCCTTTTCGTTGGAAAAGTGTACTGTTGTAACCGAGGTAAGATCCACGTTAAAAACGGCGCATGCCTGCGGAAACGGAATATTGAACAGGTGCGACAGAACCGCCGTGGTGGAGCCGCCGTGTGCAAAAATGGCGATCTTTTTATCGGTATCATCACCCGTCACGCGGTAATAGTCGCCTTCCCTTTGGTAACCTTGCTCCGCGAGAAAGGCATCAATGCCCTCCATTACCGTATTCACCGTTTCTACAACCGTGGTTTGGCAATACGGCTCCTTCTCTCTCCAATCCGTATCCGCTAACGAAACACCCTCGGATGCAAAATGAGCTGCGAGCCTCCACGGATGCCCATTACAGAGAAGCGGTTCGCCACTCAAAGAGTTCCAAGAGATCTCGCGCATAAAATCACACGGAACGACCTCAAGCCCTAGCTCCTGCGCCGTAAATGCCGCCGTTTCCAGGGCTCTGCCCTTGGTAGAGGAAAAGATCTGCTCGATTCCAAAATTTTTCAAATGCTCTGCCGCCTTTTGTGCCTGCTTTTTGCCAAGCTCGGTCAGACAGTCGTTTTTGTAGTCCGGGTGTCCGTGACGAATAAAATAAAGAATCATAAGGTTTCTCCGTTTTTTAAAATCTCGATCTTTATGGTTAAAAGCTCCTGCGCGGTGGCAACGAACACACGGTAGTGACCGTTGCGGTTTGCCGCAATGCGCGCCAAATCCACAATCATTCCGCTTGCGGTGTAGCGGCACTCCCAGCCGTTATATAAAACGCGCAACGTATTGCCGTCAAGTATAACTTGGGGCGTGGTCTCACCGTCAAAGCAGAAAGCAGGCAAGGCAAATCCGACCTCGCCATCCCCTTCCGCGGTAATGCTGACACCTGCCTCAGTCACCCTATAACGCTCCGTGATTGTTCTGCCGTTTTCAAAGTGGCAATGTAGCGTTGCACATGCTGACGTGCTATCATTTTCGGCAGAAACGACCTCGTATCGGCTCGTCTCCTCTGCGCCAAGTAACCACTCCCCGTCTGCACGAATGGCAGAGCAAAGCGACGTGGCAACGGGGCGCTCGATATCAACGCTGTAATACGGTTGTGCGGGACAAGGACACGAGAGGCAGATCGCCGTGGGTGCGCCCTCGCGGTGCACACGACCAAGCCCGTTTGCATCAAAGCGCGGATCGGCAAAAAGATCGAACTCCAAGCCGTATCCCCCAGCCTTTGCAAACAGCTTGTGAAAATACGGTGAGGTCTGTACCGTGCTCGTCGTGTGATCAACGCTTTTCTCAAAGGGTATGGTATCGTCACAGATCGAATACGCCGCATAAAGGAAAGAGGCTACCGTTATCATGTATTTATCAAAATAAGCGTACCCCTCACAGCCATATCCACCGTCACGCGAAAAGAAGTTTTTGATATGACGAATGGGTTGCTTGTTCAGCCATTGCCCCATGGCTTCAAGCGCCCTTGCGGACGCCGCCTTAAACCTTGCGGCAAGCGGAGCATTCCCCTCTCGCGCGTAGCGCTTGGCTTCATACTCCAAAGCGATGCACATCAACGCCTCATTATGTAAAAACTGGTTGCTCCTGCCTCCAAACGCCATCTCGCCCGTGGGAGATTGCATCTCCAAGGTGAGAAGCCCCGCCTTTTGCAAAGCCCCATCAATGGCGGCATACGATGCACCGTGGTACCCTTGATCCAAAATCATCGAAAACAGTCCGCGCGGAACCAGATCGTACATGATCGGTTGCCATTGCTCGTGCTTGGAGTTATCCCGATACATTCCGTTTTCGTCCAGCCATTGAAGCTGTTGGTAAAGCTGCAGCTCGATAAACTCCTCCGAGCCACCGATTCCCGCGCTTTTGCGGTAATACTCACTCACCGCCGTAAAGAGTGCCCAATTTCGAACGCTGTCCTTGGGGTGCTTGGCAAACTCATTGTAGCAGGTCGTCGGTTCGATGGTCGCAAGATACGAGCGCCAACGTGCTGTCATTTCAGTGGGAACAGAGTGGCTCTGCTCGATCTCCAACAAACAGCAGACGATCTCTCTGACCGAAAAATCGTTTGCCGCTTTGACGTTGGGAATCGTTTTACAGCAAAACTCCATCATTTCCAAAAAGATCGGGAGCAGGTCGCGCCGTCTGCCGTGCGCGATCAAAATACCGATGTCTGCCGTAAGCCGCGGAAAGCCGTGCTCGGTCAGCCCCTCGGTCTTGACGTCGTTGAAATAGCGCAAGATATGGGCGTCGGTGTATGCCGACAGCGTTTTTTCCATCAAATCGATATATTTGCTTTTCATCGTCTTCCTCCACGTTTTTTACAAATTCATCAGCATCAGCGCCACAAATGAAAGCACGATGCCGATCACCGCCTTCACGGTCAATTTTTCCTTAAAAAAGAGAGTTGCCATCAAGGTGGACAGGATCAATGCCGCCGCTTGGTTGATCGGATAGAGACGTACGCTGTCAAGATACGTCGCCGCCGCCGTTTTAAAATACGAATTTGCGGTCAGTGCTACCGCCATGATCAACAGATAGGCGATTGCCGCACGGGTATTCTCTTTTTGAAATTCGATTTTCTCTTTTTGAGAGAAGAGTCCGAAAAAGAGCGCCAATGCGAGCGCGGCAAAGAGATAGGTATAAAGATTGAAAACAGAGATCGGCACGTCGGTCTTTCGCCCATGGAATACGCAAGGGAACAAAAAATATAAAACAAACAAAAACGCCATACTGCTCTGCCTTGGTTTGTTTCCTTTCGATCATTATATCACCAAAAGCGCATTTTTGCAAGATGCTTTTGCAAAACAATTTTGCAAGCACTTTGACGAGCCGTTTTTCGCACCGTTATAACGTCAATAAAAAACAGAAGATCGGACACCCGCTTAAAAAAATCCTTGCGGTGTGCCCGATCTTTGATATGCGCTTTAGGCAAAGTCGCTTATTTGATGCAAATGCTATGCGTTTCGCGGTCGATCTCCACGTTCTGAGGCTCTTCTATCACGCTGTACGCGTCCTTTCCCGTGGCAGCTTGCCACTCGTCAAGCTTCAGCGCGTACTTCTTGCCACCGTCCTCGTAGCGCACCAGCACGGGGGGATCTCCACTGACGTCCCAAATGCGGTTTTGCGAGGATTTGAGCGAGAGGATCGATCCCTTAAAGTGATCGTCAAAGCAATCGTAAACGGGCTTGCCGTCGGTAATGAGCGTATTGCCCTCCACAATAATGCCTGCATGCGCATCGCTCCGCGACATACGGATCAAATGCTGACCACCAAACGCAAAGATATTATCGCGCACGGTGTTGTACTGTCCGTAGTGCTGGTGGTAGCATTGGCTCTTGCAACGATAGACCACGTTGCGCTCGACCGTGATATACGCCGAGCCTTCGTCGGTATATATTCCCCAGCCACCGTAGTGCGCGCTGTTGACGTCGTGAATATGATTTCCCTGTACAACGGTGCCGTTTTGCGGGCCTAAAAGATATATACCGCCCATATCGGAGAGCTTGCCCATGCCGATGTGGTGAATGTGGTTGTTGCGAATGAGGTTGCCGTAGGTTGTGGATTCCTTATATCCCCATACCCAGCCTACCGAAACACCCGAGTAATCGGTGTAGCAGATCTCGTTTTCGGAAATCTCGTTGTGCGAGGAGTGCATCACCAGCACGCCGCAAGCCGCCGCAAATCGACGACCCACGTATCGGATCAGATTGGAGCGAATCGTGCAATGCTCCGTTGCTTTTTCCTGCTCCTCCTCTACCGTGCGGCCGCAGATCTTTACACCGCCGCCGCCAAGGTGCTCCATGCGGCAGTTCTCCACACGCACGGCAGAGCAGCCTTGTGCGATCTCCACGGCGTGAAGTCCCACGCAGGAGATCGAGCAATCGCTCACGGCGCAATCCTTTGCAAACGCAAAGCTGATGGCTCCGTAGGCATCAAAAACCGACTGCCCGTCGGCTGCAAAGAAATCGTCACTGTACGGGTGTCCCGCAAAGCGATTGCGGCTGACGTAATCGCCCTTGGAGCAGATGAAATCAAGCCCCCGGAAGCGAATACCCGTTACGGGATTTTGCGCCGTTCCCTTGACCTGCACCAATCGCTCCTGCGTGGGCGCGTAGATCTCCAGCTCCTCAATGGGCGTATCCCAATTTTCGGGAATGTAATAGAGCATACCGCGCTTAACATCCAAAAACCACTCGTTGGGCTGTGAAAAGGTACATGCTACGTTTTCCAGATAATAATGCAGATCCATCGTACCGTTGCGTTCATAATCAGCAGATATCTGAAATCGCGAGCGCAACGCCATGGTCAATTTACCCGTTTCGCGGTCGTAGCTTTCTACGGGAGAGTGTTCGTCGATCCAATAGTGATAGTAGGAAACGATGGTGCTTTCTACGTCCTCGATCGGCGCAAGATCCTCCTTGTGTGCAACGAACCATTTGGAGCCGTATTGAAAGGTGGGCGGCGTGGGGTTCTCGGTCTCCACGGCGCGCAGCGTTCCCTCACTCGGATAACGGGTCAGGTCTGCGCGCTTGCCGCCTACGTAAAGGTCGGTAAAGCTCCACTTACCCGATGCGACCTCGGGAATATAAAGAGAGATACAATCCACGCCGTTAAAGCGATCCCTCGCAAAGCCTGCCAAACGCTTGCCACCGATGATCTTGGAGCGCGTATTGCCAAAGGATTCAAAGGTCACGTTTTGCATGCGGTGCGAGCGTGCAAAAAAGCCGTTGGCATATTCGAAACCGACGTCAATGGGGGAATCGAGGTAATAATCCCCCATGATGCGCACGGTCACGGGCTGCATGACCCCGCAGGCGCGCATATTCCACAGCATATCCATCACGCGCGACATGGTGCGCACAGGGCCTGTACCGCCCACAGCTGCCACAGGCGCAAAGCCGCTGTAGTGATCATTTCCCTCGGTTTGGGAAAGGTAAATCGTTGAAGTATTGCTGTAATCAAGCATGATCAAATTCTCCTTTACAGATCGTTATTCGAAAAAGGCGAGTAGCATGGCACCGCAAGCCAACAGCACGGGAATGATACGCGGTCTCTCACGCACCAGCAGTACCGCCACCGCCTCGGTGGCAAGAATGCCGAGCGCGCCCGACAGAGGCACGTACAAGGTAAACGCATCCTCGGCAAGAATGAGCACCGCCAAGAGAGATTGGATATTCGACGCCACCGTGCTGATCAGGATCATCAGATATTGCACGGGCGCGATGGAGACAAACTCCGCTCCAATGGCGCGTACCTTACCCTTGCAAAGCAAAGGCAGGCAGATCAGCGCCGCCGAGGAGGTAAACACGTTGGTCATAAAAAACAGCGAATTGGCATCGGGCACGAGCGGATCGATGGCGATGTACTTGGAGCAAATGCCGGAGACCACGCCTACCGCAACAAGTCCAAGCCCCAGCAAAGCGCCAATCGCCTTTTTGCCCTCTCCCGTCTTTTTTGGGGCATGGCTCTTTCTGTCAAGAAACAAGAAGAACAAGGATGCAAGCATGAGCGCCATGCGCAAAACAGAAACGAGCGTTAAGCGTTCACCAAACAGCAGCGCTCCCGCAAGCATGGAGAGCACTAACGAGCCGCCGCTTGAGATCAACCCGACCTCTGCCACGCCAAGGTGTCGGTATGCGGGCAGGCGCGTAAAATAACTCGCCAACACAACGACCGCATAGATCATTGCGTATTGAACGGCGCGCGCATTCAGCTCCAAAGCAAAGCCCGTCATCGTCCAAAAAACGCCCATTGCCATAACGCCCGTTACCAGGGCGTAAATAAAGATGCTTTGATAAGTGCGGTTGCTCCTACCGTATTTTTGTGTTGCAAACGCGTTTGAAGCACCGCATAAAA
Source organism: Eubacteriales bacterium (assembly GCA_045633385.1). Taxonomy (GTDB): domain Bacteria; phylum Bacillota; class Clostridia; order Oscillospirales; family CAG-272; genus UMGS1865. The sequence continues at coordinate 11,374 of JAZQYE010000130.1, forward strand.
ATAAACCAACGTAATAAAATACCGTCATTTTCGTCTCCTTAAAAATTGATCGCCACAATTTTAGCACAAAGGGCTTGACTTTGCAAGACAAAAGCGGTACAATGTATAGACGGATATTAACTTTTTGAAGGAGACAGAGCAAATGTATTTGATGAATCTTGCAAACGCCAATTTTGAAAAGAATCACTTTTCGGCAGAGCGGCACTTCAACGTCTCCTGCCGTCTGCACCTGCATTACGCCATGGAGATCGTTTGCGTCAGAGTGGGAACGGTGCGCATGAACGTCAACGGCTCCGTTCGTGACATTCACGCAAACGAGTGCACGCTGATCCTGCCTTTGGAGGCGCATTCCTTTGAAACGCCGCAATCGTCGGAGTGCTTTGTGCTCGTCTTTTCGCCCGAGCTCGTTGAGGACGTGTACCGCCGTGTTTGCGACAAGCAGCTTGATCACGTCGTTTGCAGTCCCGCCCCTGCGGTGTTTGACCTGTGCGACGAATATTTACCCAAGATCACACAAGGCTACGACGAGCTATCACTCAAGGCGGTGCTTTACCCGTTGCTGACCGAAATTCTTTCAAAATGCAGCTTTGTTCCTGCCAAGCGGCAATACGAGGGCACCATCTTTTTGGAGGCGGTGCGCTACATCAACCGCAACTTTCGAACGCACGACGTCTCTCTTTCCGCAACCGCGCTGGCACTTGGCGTTCACCCCGTGTATCTCAGCCGCGCCTTTCGGGAAAGCTGTGGCATTCAATACACCCGTTTTATCAACTCCACGCGTGCATCTTACGCGGCGCGGCTGTTGCGCGAAAAACCGCAAAGCAACATTTCGGAGATTGCGTATGAGGCAGGGTTTGGAAGCATTCGAAACTTCAATCGCGAATTCAAAACGCTGTACGGCTGTTCCCCTGCCGAATTTTTGAGCCGTATGCACCGCGAGGAATAGCGTCTTGTTAAAAAGAGGACTTGGTTTGATAAAGCACCGTCCTCTTTTTTGTTGTCACACACCTCAAAAACGAATCTCGATGATGACCGGTGCGTGATCCGAAGGACCTTCCCCGTTGATGGTAGAGGTATCCCGAACGTATTTTGTCACAAGAGCAAGATCGCTCTCCACAAGGCAATAGTCGATGACCGACGGCAGACCGTTGTCCAAAGAGATCTGATTGCGCGAAAGGGCAAGATCGTACGCATCGGTCAGCCCCATAGATAACAGCGCATCAAGCTCTCCGCTATCTGCCGACCGCTTGGCATTCATATCCCCCGTTAAAAGGAGCGGATAATCGTCAAGGCATAGATCCTGAAGCTGTTTTTTCAGCGAAGCGATCTGCAACAGGCGCGCTTCACTGCCCGTAGTATCCAAATGAGTATTGACAACCAAAAATTTCTTGCCGTCCGACTTGCGTGCCAAAAGTGCGTAGGTAAAGATGCGGTTTTGACGGGAGGCGGGATATTTGGAGCACTCATAGGGTGTATCCGAGAGCCACAGTGTATCCGATTCGATCAGCCTATATTTATCCTCTCGGTAGAGGATGGGAGTCGCTTCTCCCACGCCTCCTGCCTCGCGTCCTGCACCAACGTAGCCGTATTGGTCGCCAAATCGATCCAACAGGAACGCTTTCCACTCGGTGGTGTTGGACTCCTGCAAGCCCATAATATCGGGCGAATACTTTTCAATCATTTCGGCGACTGCGTCCATACGCGCCTCTCGCAGATCCGAGTAATAGATGTTATAGCTCATCAGGCGAAGCTCCTCGCCACCGTCAAATTCTGCGGCGACAGAACAGTGTGTCAACAGTTTTTGCACCGTTGCGCTATCAGTACCGACCGACGATGCCAACGCCGCCGTGGCAAGCTCCTTTGCCGATGCGCGCGCCACGTTGGAATAAACGGTAAATTGCTGTCCGCTCTCCATCAATACCTCAACGTACGCACGTGCCAAAAATTCTCGGCCGAGATTTTCTTCCATGATATGGGAGATCGAGCCCGCAATACTTGCACTACCCTTTTGGGCGTTATAGATGTAATAAGAATTGGGAAAATCCGTTTTGCTCACAACGTCAAGGCGTGCGTGAGTAGAGAACATGCGCGTCAGCTCTGTATCCTTAAGGTAATCGGCAGGCGCGATCAAAGTGCCTACACGCACCGACAAAGCCTTACCCGTCTCACGCATTTGCAAAAGCTCCTCAAAAAGGTCAAGATCGACGTTCGTTACAAAGCGCAGCCCCATTGCGTACGCTCCGTCGGCTTCGGGATCGCGATCGGCGCGAAGCTGTGCCTCCGCAGAAGAAAGCATTCCCTCGTAGCGGCTGACGTCGATCAGATCGGTCGAAAGCGCAATGTTATCAATATCCACGTAGCTCGCCGTCGCGGCACTCGCTGCAAAGGTACAGCCCTTTTGCATTTGATTGAATTGAAGCTGATCGCCCGCAAATCCAAAACTCTTGATCCCAAGATCACAGATTGCGCTATATTCCCCTACGGTAACGGCGTAGGTTCCGTTTACCAGATCAAAGCTGACAAACACCGTGTTCCATTCATCGTGGAGCAACGGGATCTCTGATACCGATGATCCCGAAAGCTCGGAAAGATAACACCGATCCTCGCTCTCAAGGTGCAAACGGAAAAAGGTCTTCCACTTATCGCTCACCGTCTCGCCCGCGGCGTTGGTATGCGTATAGTTGCGCACGCGAAAATCATATTTTGACGTTGCGTTCCCCTCCCGATATACAGGACGCAGATCCATGCGCACCAACAGCATACCGTGTGCGGCACTCACCGTGCCCCGAAAGGGACAAATGGCGGCGTCCGAATTCTTTTCATAAAACGGCATCCGCAAATAACGGTTACCGCCCTCCGCTTTCACCATAAACTGTGCCGCGCTCACCCACAATTTATTCGATGGGTATACAGTGTTTGCCGAGTAGGAACTGAAATCCTCCAAAAAATCGATCTTCGCCGCCCCTGCCGCCGCAGTTGGAAGGGCGACCATCGGACACATCATAGCCGACAGTAAAACGAATGACAAAAATCTTTTTACATTCTTCATATCCGATCTCCTTTTTAATAGAAAAGCAGGAGACGCATTCCATGCACGTGCTTGCATTTGGCGCCTCCTCTTTTTATTCATCAATCACAACGCTTAATGATTTTACGGGGGCACTTTTCGGAGCATTTACCGCAACCGATACACTTGCTTTGATCGATCGATGCCACAAAATCATTCACTTTAATTGCCTCCGTGGGGCAATTCTTTTCGCAGATCTTGCAAGAAATACAACCTACCGCGCACTGCTTTCTCGTAACCGCACCCGGCTCTACCGATTTACACTCAACACAGTATTTACTGGATACGGGAATGAGCGAAATGATATGCTTGGGGCAGATATTGGAGCAAGCGCCGCAACCGATACACTTAGTATCATCTACTACGGCAAGTCCATCTACTACGTGAATCGCGTCGTATTTGCAAGCCGCAACGCAGGTTCCAAGACCGATACAACCGTTTGCACAGACCTTATCTCCACCGCCCAAGCGTTCAGCGGCAATGCAATCCTGCGCGCCCTCATAGCGGTACTTATAAACTGCGGTTTTGCAGTTACCGGAGCACATGACGTGTGCGTGGAGCGGAACCGAGATCTCTACCTCGATGCCCATGATCTCACCGATCTTACGGCAACCATCTGCCGAGCAGGAGTTGCAGGCATTGGGCTTTGCTTCCCCCTTTACGATCGCTTGCGCAAGCGCCTGACAGCCGGAATAGCCGCAACCGCCGCAATTTGCACCGGGCAACGCCTCCAAGACCTGTTCGACGCGCGGATCGCTCTCAACCGCAAAAATACGGGATGCAATTGCCAACACAACGCCGAATATAACGCCCATACCGGCAAAAATGCCGGCAGGGATCAATACGTCCATAAATTCCATATCAGAACCTCACCTTACAAATTGATGCCCGAGAAGCAGGAAAACGCCATTGCCAAAAGTCCTGCCGTGATCAACGTCAAGGGAAAACCGCGAAACGCACGCGGAGGATCTGCGTTCTCCATGCGCACGCGCACGCCTGCAAATACCACGATCGCAAGCGTAAAGCCCATTGCCGCCGCAAAGCCAAAACAGATCGCCGACAAAAAGTCGTATTCGTTTTGCACGATCAACAAGGCACAGCTGAGCACCGCACAGTTGGTGGTGATCAAGGGCAAATAGATACCGAGCGAGTTGTACAGCGCGGGAATGAATTTGCGCAAAAACATTTCAATAAACTGAACCAACGCGGCAATGACCAAAATAAACGCGATGGTCTTGAGATAATCCAGCCCAAAGGGGGCAAGCAGAAAATGGTAAACCGCCCAGGTGACGGCAGAAGCTACCGTAATAACAAAGGTAACCGCCATACCCATGCCAAGTGCCGTAGAGGGCTTTTCGGATACACCGAGGAAGGGGCAACAGCCGTAGAATTTGGAAAAGATGAAGTTCTCTACCAAAAGAGCGGTAAACATCAACGTCAAAATAGAACCAAAGCTCATTGTGCATTTACCTCCTCTTCCTCTGCTGTCGCGTAGCTCTTTCTCGTCTCCTCGATCTCCTTCAAGCGTGCACGGTCGGAGACGGTGTTACGAATTTTTTGTACCACCGCAATGATAAAGCCGAGCGTCATGAACGCACCTGCGGGAAGCACAAAAATGATCATCGGATTTTCGCTGTATCCGGGAATCGCCCACCCAAAGATCTTACCCGCACCCAGCAATTCACGCACGAAGGCGATCAAAAAGAGCGCAAAGGTAAAGCCAAGACCCATAGAAACGCCGTCGATGATACTGGGCAGGGGCTTATTCTTGGAGGCAAACGCCTCAGCTCTTGCCAGGATGATACAGTTGACGACGATGAGCGGAATGAACAAGCCGAGCGACTGATACAGCGAGTAGAAATACGCGCGCATCAACAATTCAACGGCAGTTACAAAGCCCGAAACGATTACGATGTATGCGGCAATGCGCACCTGCTTGGGAATAAACTTACGCAGAAGCGAAATAAACAGATTGGAGCAGATCAATACGGCGGTTGCCGCAAGTCCCATACCGATCGCGTTGGATACCGTAGTGGTGGTTGCCAGCGTGGGACACATACCCAACAGCTGTACCAAAACGGGATTGTTATCCAACAAGCCCTCCTTCAGTTGCTTTAAGAACTTATTCATTGATTGGCACCTCCTGCAAACAAAGAGGAAGAAAGCAACGCTTCGGTTGCCGCGTTTACACCTGCGATGACACCGCGTGAGCTGACCGAAGCTCCCGCGATCTTATCCACGTCCTCGTCCAAGGTCAATTCGCCGCAGAGTCCCGCATAATTTGCAAGGTAGTCGGCATTGCTTGCCTTGTCACCCACACCGGGGGTCTCGGAGTGACCGATAACCTCTACGGCAACGATCTCGCATTTTTGGTTATATCCAACCATCAGCTGAATATCACCGCCAAAACCCTTGCCTACCGCTTCTACGCAGTAGCCGATCAGCATGCCGTCCTTTTCTACGGTATAGACGTTGCTGTCGTCAACCGACGAGCAGGTCAGATCCTCAAGTCCAAAGATGCGACCGATGGCTTCATTCTTGGTCTTTTGCAAATTCTCCTCATATACGTCCAAGGTCATGGCGTAAACGAAGGAGACGATCGCCGCGATCACGGCGCAGATCAACAACAGCTTCAAGCCGATGAGCGCGGTTTCAAGAGCGGAATTCTTTTTCGTCTGTTCCATCATGACACCTACCTCTCACGCTTTTTTGGGAGCCTTGCGGCTCTTGCCGAATACGCGCGGCTTGGTTGCCATATCCAAATACCATACCAGCGCATTCATGATCAGAATTGCAAAGGAAACGCCCTCGTTATAGCCGCCAAAGTAGCGAATGAACACCACCAAAGCACCGCAACCCGCACCATAGATCAAGCGACCTGCATTGGTCACGGGAGAGGTCACGTAGTCGGTTGCCATAAACACGGCACCCAGCATCAAGCCGCCGCTGCAGAGGGATGCCGCCATAAAGGTCGCACGCTCGGCAAGCGTTGCCGCATCTCCAAGCGGAAACAGGAAGGTCAACAGCGCGACCGTTCCCAGCATTGCTACGGGAATGTGCCAACGAATGACACGGCGGCAGATCAGATAAATACCGCCGATGAGGATCATCAAAGCGGAAAGCTCACCGATACATCCGCCAACCTGACCCAAAAACAGCTCCAATACGCCAACGTCCTCGGGCAACACACCCGTCTTTAAGGACGCAAGCGGCGTTGCGGAGGCGACCGCATCAAAGGCGCGATCAAAGGGCGCCGGGAAGGAGGATGCGGCATCCGTCCATGCAAGCATCAAAAAGACGCGAGCCGCAAGCGCGGGGTTCATGATATTCTTTCCCAAACCGCCAAAGAGCTGCTTGACCACGATAATGGCAAACGCCGATCCCACAACGGGAACGTAAAACGGCACAGTAGAGGGAAGGTTCAAGCCAAGCAACAGACCCGTAATAGCCGCAGAGCAATCTGCAACGGTAACGGGACGATGTAAAATCAACTGCGTGAGCCACTCAAACAGCACCGAACTGGCCACCGCGATCAATACCACGAGTGCCGCGCGAACGCCGTAAACGTAAATACCCCAAGCTGTTGCAGGCGCCAGCGCGATCAGTACGTCTCTCATCAAGGAGGACGTGGTCATGCCTCGGCGTGCATGGGGAGACGGAGACACCGTCAGCATAGAGGGCGGAGTCACCGAAGCTTGTTGTTTCAAATCCATGTCTGTTATCCTTTCTTATCTCTTGGCTCGCAGGGCGCCCTTGGCAACACGAATGTATTGCACGATCTGCACACCTGCAGGACAGTTAAAGGAGCACGTGCCGCATTCCACACAGCTCATTACGTCCATTTTTGCCGCCTCGTCATAGCGGCGCGCCTGCGCGTACTGTGCCAAATAGTTGGGCAACAGGTGCATAGGGCAATTGGAAACGCACAAGCCGCAATGCAAACAAGCGGTATGATAAGTGTTGATGCGGTCGTATTCCTCGGAAAAGGCAAGAAGTGCGGAGGTTCCCTTTGCAACGGGAGCATCCATATCCCACTGCGCCTGGCCCATCATCGGGCCGCCGCTGACCAGCTTTTTCGGCTCCTTGACAAATCCGCCGCAAAAATCAATGACCTCGCGGTAAGATGCGCCCAAGGGTGCGCGTACGTTTTTAGGCTCCTTGACACAATCGCCCGCAACCGTAACGATACGGCTGACCAGCGGCTTGCCGCGGAAGAACGCACGGGAGATCGCCGCCGCAGTCTCGGCGTTAACGATCATACAGCCCACGTCGGCAGGCAGCTTGCCCGCAGGGATCTCCTTGCGGTAGATTGCGTACACGATCTGTCTCTCGTCGCCCTGCGGATACTTGGTGCGAAGCACGCAAACGCGCAGCTTTGGCTTGGAGGCAATCGCCTTTTGCAAAAATTCAATGGCATCGGGCTTGTTGTCCTCTACTGCAAATACGCCCTCCTCTGCCTGCAAGGCGTGCATCAAGACCTCAAGTCCCTCAATAACGCATTGACCACGCTCCAAAAGCAACCGGTGGTTTGCCGTGATGTAGGGCTCGCACTCCGCGCAGTTGATGATGACCGTTTTCGCTTTGCCGATCGCGCTTTGCAGCTTTGCGTAGGTCGGGAAGGTAGCACCGCCCAAGCCACTGATACCCGCGTTGCGAATGACCTGCACGATCTCCTCGGCGGAAGCCTCCTCCAAGGGCGTGGTGCGCGGACGAATGCTCTCGTGCTGAGCGCGCAAGCCGTCGTTTTCGATAACGATATTCTGAATGGGCATTCCCTGCGCGTTGTGGCGCGTTACGATCTCCTTGACCGTTCCGGAAATGCTGGCGTGTACGGGACAACCGAGACCGGACTCGATCTCACCGATGACCTGACCAATTTTAACGTAGTCTCCCTTTTGCACCACGGGCTTTGCGTGCGCACCGATGTGCTGTGAAAGAGGGATCGATACCACCTCGGGCTCCGGCAAACGAATGGTCTGCAGGCAGGCTGTATCCTTGTGCTCGTTCATGTGAGTTCCACCCCGAAAGGTGTATTTTTTCTTTGCTGACATAACGATCCTTTCCTGTTTTTTCGTGAAAGAATTTTTCAAAACAAAACATATACATTCTATCCATATAATTATAATACAAATCCCCCGAAAAGTCAAGGCTTTCTACAAAGATGTAAAAGGATATTTTTTTAACAATCTCTATTTTGTGCATAATCACGAAAGTGAACAAAACGGCTCGAAAAACGCAAGAGAAGAACGCGCAAGCCACAAAACAAAGGAGCACCAACTGCCACCAAAAAAGCGAAATAAAGACGGCAGAAAAGGAAAAATAACGCTAAAAAGGTGAAAAAAAGATATATTTTTTTCAAAAAAGGTAT
>JAZQYE010000131.1:0-3956 GCA_045633385.1 Eubacteriales bacterium
TGACCAATATTGTTGTAAAAGCAACAGCTCGTTAGAAAGAGCAATGATTTTAGCCGCTTTTTCTTTGACCACATAGGTGCACCGTTGGGAGGGTTCGCCCTCCGCGCACGCTTTTAAAAAAGCTTGACCAAAATTTTAGCAATTGGTTTGTGCGTTGAGCAAGCCGCTGTATTCCTTTAAAAAGTCCTCGGCACATTTTTCCATGCGGACAGAAACGTGCTCCTCGTCGCGGAAGCCGAGCAAAATAGCAAGGTTTCCAAAATACTTATCGATGATCTGCACCCGAATACGCAGCTTTTGCGCTTCGGGCCAATCGGCACTTACCGCGCAATCATATCGGTTCCCCGGTGCTACCTTTGCACCAACAAGATCGGAATACCCGACCTGCGGGAATTTTTGAAAGACGTTATGTCCAAAGCCAAGCTGTAAGCTCTTAACGCCCTGCTCGTTTTCGTAATGCAGAACGCCCTCGTCACCCTCAAACTCCAACCGAAGCCACTTGATACCCATGGGATTGGGCTCTGCAAGGTAGGTCTTGCCCGCGATCTTTGCGCCAAAATCGTTTTTCGTCTCGCCGCGCAGTACAAACAGCTTGCGCGTAGAGGTATATTCCATCAAGCGGCGGTACGCCTCCTCGTCCTCGGCAAGCGGTGCATCTCCCATGCGATCGTAAATATAATCGAAGAAGGAATAGATAATGGGCGCGTAGCGCATTTCATTTCCCTGATTGTCGGAGTTGATCACGAATACAAGGTCGTGCTTGGGATCGCACACCGCAAGCTGAATGCCCATACCAAACATAGCGTAACAACCGTGCGGCAAGCCCCAAAATTGATAGCCGTAGCCGTATCCGCTTGGATTTTCAAAGCCGTAATGGTTGTTGCAGATCTTGGTATCGGTCGCCTTGCGGATGTATTCCTCATTCAAGTAGCGTTTGCCGTTCCACGTTCCTCCGTTGAGCACAAAACGGGCAAAGAGCAACAGGTCGCGCGCAGTGCACATGACGCCGGAGTCACCCCAAGAATGCTTTCCGGGTGCCATCAAGCAGTAGGACTCCTCCGAAAAGCCGATGTCGCGCAACACCTTATCCTTTAAGTAGTCCATGAATTTTTTACCCGTTACGCGCTCTACGACAGCACCCAGCATATAAGAGCCAAAGCTATCGTAATCAAAGAGCGTATTGGGGTATTTTTCGGAAAAGATATCCAAATACACCGCGCAACGGTCATCATCAACGGCATCAAACCAATTGCTTCCCCCAAAGCGTCCCGTCTCCATGCGGAGCATCTCGCGCAGGGTCACGCTCGTTGCCTTGGGCAGTTCTCCCTCTTTGACGTACTCGGAAAAATACTTGGTAAACGGATCGTCCAAATTCAGCAATCCATCCTGCTCGCAAAAGCCGACGGCTATGGAAACAAAGCTTTTGGAGACCGAGTACATACGGTGCAAAAAGTCCTTGTGAAAGGGCTCGTAGTAGGTCTCGGTAAAAATATCGCTTCCCCTTGCCATGATCACGTCGTGCGTAGAAAGGCAACGCTCATCCAATTTTTGATAAAATTTTAATACGTCGGCAGAAGAAATTCCAACCGATTCGGGGGTACAGGTCTTCATAATCCGTCTCCTTTTTTTATTTTTTTCATTATAACACTTTTCATAAGTGCTGTCAATCGCTTTGCGGCTTTTTGTGCAAAAAGTTTTATAAAAATAAGGAGCGAGCAACAAGTGCATCGCCACTCGTTGCTCGCTCTTATACGATGCGTTTGATTCAGTTGGTTCAGCGAGCCTTTGCAGCCTCGAACTCGTCAACGATCTCCTGAGAAGGAGCAGGAGTCAAGAGGCTGACAACGACGATGGTAACGAGTCCCAGAATGAATGCGGGAAGAAGCTCGTAGATTGCAAATACACCACCCAAGGGAGCGATGAGGAACTTCCAGATAAATACCATTGCGCCGCCCACTGCCATACCAGCAATAGAGCCTGCAAAGGTGGTACGCTTCCAGAACAGAGCGCAGATCATAACGGGACCAAAGCCCGCGCCAAAGCCTGCCCATGCAAAGGACACGATCTCAAAAATGGAGCTATCGGGATTTTGTGCAAGGATAACACCGAGAACGGCGATAACCACAACGGTCAATCTTGCAATGATCATGCTCTTCTTTTGCGAGATCTTCAGCTTGAATACCTCTTGCAACAAGTTTTGGGAAACGCTGGAGGATGCCGCCAAAAGCTGAGAATCGGCGGTGGACATGGTGCTTGCCAAAATACCTGCAATGACCAAGCCTGCCAGCATAGCCGCAAAGAAGCCGTTGCTTGCCAACAGATCTGCAATTCTTACGATAATGGTCTCGCTTGCATTGCCCTCAAGGGTTTCGATAACGCCTGCTTTGCTGAGCGCGTTACCCATAACACCGACCAAGATCGCGATTCCCATTGCGATAACGACCCAAACGGATGCAACGCGGCGGGAGAGCTTGAGCTTGTTCTCGTCCTCAATTGCCATAAAGCGGAGCAAAATGTGAGGCATACCAAAGTAACCAAGACCCCATGCCAAGGTAGAAACGATCTTCAGAAATCCGTAAGGAGTAGAGCCGCCCGTGGTGGGATCGTGAAGCGCGGTAAGTGAGAGGAAGCCGGAGAGAGACTTTGCATTCTCCATAACGGCACCTGCACCGCCTGCCATGACAGTACCGTAACCAAGAACGCCTACGATGGCAACGGTCATGATAATGCTTTGCAAAAAGTCGGTAAAGGATGCTGCCAAAAATCCGCCTGCCGCGGTATAACCGACGATGATGATAGCGGAAATGATAACGGCGAGCATATAATCCATGCCGAACAAGGAGTTGAAGAGCTTACCGCAAGCGGCAAAGCCGGATGCCGTGTAAGGAACGAAAAAGATGATGATAATGATAGAAGCAATTGCTACGAGAATGTTCTTTTTGTCGTGGAAACGGTTGGAAAAGAACTGCGGCAAGGTAAACGAGCCCGTGATTTGCGTATAGCGGCGCAAACGACGTGCCGTAAAGAGCCAGTTGAGGTAGGTACCTACTGCAAGACCGATTGCCGTCCAACCCACGTCTGCAATACCGGAAAGATATGCCAATCCGGGCAGACCCATCAAAAGCCAGCTGGACATATCGGATGCCTCTGCACTCATTGCCGTTACAAACGGGCCGAGCTTACGTCCGCCAAGGTAAAAATCGGAGGCGGATTCATTCTTCTTTGCAAGGAAAAATCCGATTACGAGCATGATACCAAGATAGATCACGATGGTAAGCAGAATTCCCCATGTTTGTTGATTCATAGTGTTTCTCCTTTCTCAAGTGCTTCTCAAACAGAAACATTGATGCCAAAATTATACCACATCTTTTTCAAAATTGCAATATCAAAATTACATTTATTTTCATTTTATTTGTATATTTTATCAAATCATGCGTTTTTTTAGCACAGTTTCGTATATTTTTTCAGTTTCTCTGCTCATGCGCTGTGCCGTGTAGTGCTTTTCAAATCGCAAAAGCGCGGCTTGTCGCATTGTCTGCTCCAAAGCGGAGTCTTTTACAATACGAAAAAAGATCTCGCAGAGTGCCGCCGCGTCTCCCACGGGGAACAAAAAACCTGCCCTGCCGTCCCCTACCATGGCACGGTTTCCGCCATAGTCGCTTGCCGCAAAGGGTACGCCTGCGCTCATTCCCTCGGAGAGTGCCAGGCAGGAGGTCTCTGTCCCCTGCGAGCAATTGACGTTGAGGCGCAACAAACGGTAAACGGGTGCCATGTCTTGCACAAAGCCCGTAAAAACAACGCGGTCGGTTATCCCCAACGCGCGGCAACGCGCCTCCAGATACGTGCGCAGACTCCCTTCTCCCACGATCAGGAATTTGACGGGCAGATGCGGTGCACGCGTACAAAACAGCTTTGCCGCCTCTAAAAAGGTCTCGTGCCCCTTGCAAGCCTCCAAA
>JAZQYE010000132.1:0-18345 GCA_045633385.1 Eubacteriales bacterium
GGCGCTCGGGTGTGATGCCAAGAACAGTAGATTGACATCACAGATCACCGAACACAAAAAGAAATCCGAACCCTTCGCCTACCGGCTTTGGGTTCGGATTTCTACTGTTTGGTGCGGGTAACAGGGGTCGAACCTGCACGAATAAACACAAGATCCTAAATCTTGCGCGTCTGCCAATTCCGCCATACCCGCATAACGTGTATTATTATACTACATTTTATCCGGTTTGTCAAGCATCTTTTTTGCACACCTGTTAAAGAAACGGGGCTATCGCATTCGAAAAGCCCCGTTCTTGTATTCTGTTCTTTCTCACAACTGCTTTTTACGGAACACGGGAATCGCTACGGCAAAAAGAGCCACGCTCGTGAGAGCGGTAATGATGAGCGCGGGCAGGTACGCCTCGACGCCGAGCATACCGTAAATGAGAGAGATTCCGTCCATCAGCTTGGTGGGCAGGTATTTTTCAACCTTGGGGAGCATACCGACCAACACCGATGCAAGCACGACTCCGCCCGTTCCCAACAGCACACCCGTATTGGCGCTTGCAAGGGTGGAAAACAGCACCGTCAAGGCAATGACCCACACCCCAAACAACCAGTATGCGGTGGTAGAAAACGCCAGATTTTGAACGATGGAAGGATCCCAAAAATATACGGTATAAGCATACGTAATTCCAAAATGCAACCAATAAAAGGCACTCCAAAGCACGGTCAGCACCATGGATTTAGAAAGAACGACCCAATGCCGCGCCAAACCCTTGGTCAGGGAAAGCACCAGCGTTCCCGATTGGTATTCTTTGGTGAAGATGGCACTTTGCATCAGCACAAACGCAATAAGCCCCATGGGGACGTTTTTAAAGAATTGCATCCATGAGTCAAGCGCACTCACCTCGATAACCGTTACGGTCATGCCGCTCTCGGCTAAGGATTCGGACATGACCTCAAGCAACCACGGCGTTAATTTTGCCGTTGCGGGGTTCATGATACCAAGCAAAACAAACACAATCAGCAAGACCGTCATTCTACTCGAACGAAGCTGCTCGGTAAGCTCTTTTTTGAAAAAGGCAAGCAAAGATCTCATTTCTCCACCACCTCCATGAAAAGAGATTCCAGCGTGGGCTCTTCCCGTTCGCATTTTAACAGCAACAGGCGTTGATCTGCCACAAATCGCAACACGTCAAACAAATCGTGGTCACTCTCGCAAAAAACAGCTTGATTTAGCCCCACCTGCTTCATGCCGCCAAACGCATTTTGCAACGTGTGCAAATCGTCCGCGCTCTCGGTCTCCATGCAATACGTATCCTTACGATAGCGCTTTTTGACCTCGCCAAGCGTTCCCTGCACGCCGATCACGCCGTCATCAAGAAAGGCCACGTCGGTGCAAATGCGCTCCACGTCAGAGAGAATATGCGTGGAAAAGAGCACCGTTGTCTGCTCCTTGAGTGAGGCCAGAATATCAAGGATCTCCTTTCGCCCAACGGGGTCGAGTGCGGAAGTCGGCTCATCGCAAATAAGGAGCCTGGGGCGACTCAAGAGTGCCTGCGCAATGCCCAAGCGTTGCTTCATGCCTCTGGAAAAACCCTTGATACGGTGCGCTTCGTCTGCCAAGCCTACCAATTCAAGCAGTTCCTTGGTACGCGCCTCGCATTCGGAGCGGTTCAAGCCCGTGATCTCGCCGCAAAAGCGCAGGTACTCCACCGCCGTCATAAACGAATAAAACTCGGGGACGTCTGGAAGATAGCCTATATGGCGGTTGGTCGCGCTCTCACCGTAGGTGACCCGTTCGCCGCATACGGTGATCTCGCCCGCATCTGCCTTTAACAGCCCCAGCACCGTTTTCATGGTAGTGGTTTTACCCGCGCCGTTTTTGCCGATAAAGCCGAAAATGCTGTGCTCGGGCACGCAAAGCTCCAGCCCGCGCAACACCTCTTTATCGCCAAAACGCTTGCAAAGCCCTTTGATACGCAACGTATCCATTACGTATCCTCCTTACCCAACAAAAAATAAAGAATGGGACCGATAAAATTCATCATCAAAATGGTAACAACCAGCCACGTGGCACGGTTGCCGCGTTTATAGGTCTTGTGTGTCAAAATATGATACAGCGCATATCCAAACAGCGCAAACTCCGCAATGGCAAGCGGAATCAAAAACGGTAACAGCTCACCAATTTCAGGCATTGTTCCTTCCTCCTTTTTCTGCATATACCTCAAGACAAAGCGATTTTCTGCCACACTTAGGGCAGATCAAGCGACGCATTTTGGGCGTATGGTATGCCCAAAACACTTGCTTTAAGGTAGGCTGAAACACCTCATGGCATTGGGGGCAAATATACGCCACGTTCTTGAAATAATAGGCGGAAATGGTAATTCCCCACGGGATTGCCACACAAGCCCATATCACAAACAGCCACCAAAAGCCGTGCGTGATCCACAGAACGATAGACGCCCATTGCAGAGCGGTAACGGGAATGCCCGTCAGCACCATGGTCCAACGCATTCTTCTCAATTCGTTTTTTTGCTTCATCATGTGCGCTATATCACCGATAGAATCAACGGAAAAAGACTCCAGCTCGCGCAGCTCTCGCTTGATCCCTTCAATCAGCTCGAGCCTTGCCTGACATTCGGAAAGCTCTCGACGTAAGGTTTTCTCCTGCTCGTCAAGCAAAACAGAAACGAGGTTTTCGGGATGCTCTTCCGCAAACAAAGCAGAGATGCTGTTGATCGGGAATCCCGCTTCGCGCAAAAAGCAAATGATATGCATTCGTTTTAAATCGTCCTCGGTGTACAGTCTGCGACCGCCTTCACTCAACTCACTTGGAATCAATATTCCGCGATCATCGTAGTATTGCACCGTTCTGACCGATACGCCCGAAAGCTTTGCAATTTCTCCCGTTGTGTATTTTGACATAGCTTTTTCACCTCCTCATCCCCTATTATAGCACATCACGCAGCGTCACAAGCAATACCTCACGCAAGGGGATTTTTTTCAAAAAAGAGCGTTTTTTATCTTTTTTCAATATGGCACAAATGCGCACCAACAAACGGGAGAAAAAGGCTCCCTTTTGATCGGTACGCATTTCAAAATCAAGATACCACCTGCCACGGGCATTTTACCCCCGTGTTTTTCAAGCGTTGCAAAGTGCAAGATACTCCTCAAGCGTCAGGTCACCCAAATGCATATCGGTTGCGGCTTCTCTGCCCACAAAGCGGTAGTGCCACGGCTCGTAGGTGTAGCCCGTGATCGCCTCATCTCCTTTGGGATAACGCAGAATAAAGCCAAAGCGGTATGCGTTTTCCGCAAGCCAAGCAAAAGCTTGGGTCTGCTCAAACGCCACAGTCAACGCCTCGCTCTCCTCGCTTGTAACAAGATCGACGCAAAGCCCCGTTTGGTGCTCACTTTTACCCGGTTGTGCCGAATAGGTCTGTGCCACGGTATGGGCATCCTCCAAAGTCAATTGATAGATCTGCCGATCCAAATAATTGGTCTTGATATACTCGTATCCAAAGCAAGCAATCGCCTCCTCGGATATTGCACGTCTCTCTTTTTCAACGTGGTTGTTGTAGGTAGAGACCTGATAGGAATAAGAGCGATACGCGCTGGCAACCATGACGTTGCTCACGCCTGCCGCCTGCATCTCCTCCAGCATTTCGTAAAGTGCGTTTGCCGCACGCGCCTGCAACAAATATTCCCGATTGCTTTGATATACAGGGCAGTTCAGCTTGACAAGCTCCGACGGAACGTAGCCGGAATCCAACGCGTTTTGCTTGTTTGCCAACAACAGATATGCGCTGTTGAGTTGGGTGGTCAAAACCGATACGTCTACCGCGGTAAGATAGGAATACGTCATATTTTGATAGCTCCCCAACCAAGTTTTATCCTGCGGATCGATCGGCGTTGCAGATTCTGTTTCCGTTGTTTCTGCCTGCTGTCCACCGCATCCGACAAACATCAAAAGCAAGGCAAGGATCAACAAAGAAAGCTTAATCCTGCTTCTTTTTTTCATGTGACCTCCCATAGGGTACCTTTTCAAGCGTTTTCGTTTCAATGACGATAAAGTACGGAGAAGACGGAGAGTTGAGAATATTGACCTTTGTTGCGCACACCTTGTGTCGGCTGATGCTTGCAAGATAATCGCAGATCATCTTGCCCTCAAGGTCGCCCTCCTCATGACCCGGATAGACCGCTACGTTGATGATAGCGTCATGATCCATCAGATCGATCGCCGCCTCGATGGCAGGAAGAGTGGTCTCGCGCAAGGTGGTAATGGATTTGTCACCGCCGGGAAGCCAGCCAAGGTTGAACATGCCTGCCTTGATTGGCTCCTTGACGTAGTTTTTGACGTTGTGGTGCGAATCATGTATCAGCGTATAATTTTCGGGGCATCCCACCTCGGCAAGATGCTTTGCGGTAGATTCCACCGCCTGTGCTTGAATGTCAAAGGCATATACGTGACCCGTAGGGCCTACGGTCTTAGAGAGAAATTCGGTATCGTAGCCGTTACCCATGGTAAAATCAACGGCAACGTCGCCCTCCTTTAAATGCGTCAGTATAAAATGCTTGTGTAATTTGAGTAAATCGATCATATCCCGTTACTGTTCCCTTTTTTATTTATTGTGAAGATCGGAGCGCAAGAATTTATACGCGCGCTCCACGGCATCCTTGGAGTTGTACCAAGGTTCTGCATCGTAGCGATAGTCGAATTTTTTACAGAACCAGCTAACGTCCTTTTGCAATTCGTCAAAGTAAGTTTCTACCACCTTTGCGCACGCCGCCGCAAATGCGGGTTGCTTCTTTTTACCGAGTCGGCGTTGACCGTACGTTAAGAACTTGCGGTAGTGAGGCAGGCAAAAATAAGGCTGTGCCTTGAGCTTGGGAGCAAAATCGTCGTCGGTATCCCAAAGATACACGGCAGTATCCACCATATGTTCAAAATTATTTTCGATACGTGAGCAAACGTAGCAGGTCTGCTCCAATTCGCCAATACGCTTGATGGGTTTGTTTCCTTGTCCGCCGCCAAAGCCGCCGTCGTTGATCTCACGACGCAACTCTGCCAAATGGCTCTCCAAGGTCAGCGCCATACCAAGACGGTTCTTACGCACGAACATCATGTCGTAATGCGTGCGGCAAAAGCCTGCCTCGTTTGTTTTGATGCGAATATCCGGCTCCATCATCGAAGCACCGAGGATCAGATCCAGCTCATCCTCCTCCAGCTTGCGGTAAAGCGCGCAAAAGGGACAACCGCAGGCAGGCGACGCAGCCGACGCCTCAAACGCCTCGTTGACCGGTATTGTAAAATTCATATCCATAATATGACCTCCGACTGCACGTTCAAAAAACGAAAATTTGCAAAAAAATATTGTGTTTTTGCAATTGCAATTTTGCGCACAGTATGTTATAATGTTATTTAATAGCACCGAATTATATTATACCATACCGCCCACCTGCTTGCAAGTGATTTTTTTGAAATTTCTTTTGTTTTTTACAATTCGGTGTTAATTTAGGCTCTGTAGCCGGAAAGGAGCACTTATGCCGCTTTATCACTACTGTTTTTTTGATCTGGACGGCACGCTGACCGATTCCGCTCCCGGAATCATCGCCTCGGTGCGCTACGCCATGCAGCAATTGGGAAAAGAGATTGAAGCCGAACGCGACTTGACCTGCTTTATCGGCCCGCCGCTTTTGTACGGTTTTTCCAACTTTATGGGGCTTTCGCAGGAGGACTCCGTGCGTGCTGTGACGTTTTACCGCGAGAATTACCGCGCAGGTGCGATGCTGGATTGCCGCATTTACGACGGCGTACAAGAGCTTTTGACCGAGCTCAATACCCGTGACGTGACCTGCGTGCTTGCCACCTGCAAGCCGCGCGAGTATGCAACGCGCATTTTGGAGCATTACGGTCTGTTGCGTTATTTTGCAATGGTGTCTGGCCCCGAATTGGATGGCACGCGCAACGAAAAGCACGAGGTCATCGCCTATGCCATTGAACAGCTCGGCATCTCCTCTCCGCGCGACGTTTTAATGGTTGGGGACCGCCGCGATGACGTTGTGGGCGCCCGATGCAACCAAGTGGATTGCCTTGGCGTACGCTGGGGTTTTGGAACAGAAAAAGAGCTGACCGAAGCCGGCGCACTTGCCGTTTTATCCTCCCCTGCCGAAATTTTGAATTACTTCTCATAAAAATATGAAAGCGAGGTCTAATACGATGCAAAATCAATACCGCAAGGTGCATCAGTACTTACAGCTTGTACAAAAGCGCCGTTGGGAAAACACTTGTCCGATCGAGAACGTCGGCATTTATCCCTGTGATTACAAAACCGATAATACCCTGCCGGATGCCGCATTATTCCGCCCCTTTGCAAAGGACGAAACGTGGGGCGACGGATTAGATACGCACGCATGGTTTCATTTTTCCATTCCCGCCCCCGTACAAAACACGTTTTTGTACGTACGCACCGAGCACGGCGGTTGGGATGCGAGAAATCCGCAATTTATTGCATACGTCAACGAAAAGATCGTGCAAGGACTTGATACCAATCACCTTGAGTTGCTTTTGGAGGCAGGCAAGAATGCGGACGTCTATCTGTACGGCTATATCGGAACCGACCATACAAAAGCGCACCTGTTTGTGGAAACGCGCGTGTTGAACGCCGACGTTGACGGACTGTACTACGACCTGCTCTTCCCATTTGAGGCACTTTCGTTTTTAAACAAGGAGGGCGACGAATACGCACAAACGCTCTACTACCTGTGGAAGGCTGTTTCCATGCTCGATCTGTTCGACCTGAACAGCGACGCATTCCTTGCCTCCGTTCAAGCGGCACGCGCTTACATGAATGAAGAGTTTTACGGCAAATACTGCAACACGCAAAAAACGACCACCGTTTGCATCGGTCACACGCACATCGACTGCGCATGGCTGTGGACGCTGAAGCAAACGAGAGAAAAGGTGCAACGCTCCTTTGCAACCGTGCTGGAGCTGATGCGCCGTTATCCCGAGTACAAATTCATGTCCTCCCAGGCATTCCTTTACAAAAACCTCAAGGAGGAAGCTCCCGAGCTTTACGAGGAGCTCAAGGAGCGCATTCGCGAGGGCAGATGGGAGTGCGAGGGCGCAATGTGGGTAGAGGCCGACTGTAACCTCTCCTCGGGTGAGAGCCTTGTGCGTCAAGTTCTGTACGGCAAGACCTTCTTCCAAAACGAATTCGGCGTAGATAATCGCGTGCTGTGGCTCCCCGACGTATTCGGCTACTCTGCGGCACTGCCGCAGATCCTGCGCAAGTGCGGCGTAGATTGGTTCGTTACCTCCAAGATCAGCTGGAACGATCTTGACCGCATGCCCAACGACACCTTCTCTTGGTGCGGAATTGACGGAACTGCGATCAACACCCACTTTATTACCGCACAGGACGATAAAGGCGGCGCATCCGAGCGTTACACCACCTATGTTTGCAACACGCACGCCCCCATGGTTTCGGGCACTTACAAGCGTTACGCCCAAAAGCAACTGCACAACGAGGCAATTATGACCTTTGGCTTTGGTGACGGCGGAGGAGGACCTACCGCCGAGCATTTGGAGCTGATCCGCCGCGCATCGCACGGCATTCCCGGACTCCCCAACGCAAAAATCGATTTTGCAGGCAACTACCTCAAGCGTTTGGAGGAGAAAATCTCACAATCCCCCGCTCTCCTGCCCTCTTGGCGCGGTGAGCTGTATTTGGAGTTCCATCGCGGAACCTATACCACTATGGCGCGTAACAAGCGCAACAACCGCAAGAGCGAGTTCCTTTATCAAACCGCTGAGCTGTACGGCGCAATTGCAAAATCGATCGCCAACGCACCTTTTGCAAAGGACGACCTGCATCGCGGTTGGGAAATGATTCTGACCAACCAATTCCACGACATCATTCCCGGCTCCTCTATCAAGGAGGTTTACGACCAGAGTGATATTGACTACGCCACCATTGCAGAGCTTGGCACCAATGCATTGAACGCATCGATGCAAAGTATTGCCAAGGGCATTGACAAAAACGAGGGCTACGTCCTCTTTAACCCCAACTCCAACGGAGGCAAGGTGATCACCTCCGTAAACGAAAAGACCGTTTACGCCGACGGTATTGCCCCCAAGGGCTACACGACTTGCAACAGCTTTGTGGCAGAAAACCGCGTACGTATTGATAAAAACGTGGTAGAGACTGACATTTACCGCGTCACTTTTAACGATGCATGGCAAATGACCTCGCTTTACGATAAGCGTTGCGAGCGCGAGGTGCTCCGCTCGGGTGAGGTGGGTAATGAGCTCCGCGTTTACGCCGATTATCCCGACACCTACGACGCGTGGGAGTGGCAGGCGTATGAGCGCGAGGAGTACAAGCCCCTGACCGCGTTCAACTCAGTAGAGATCGTAGAGGACGGCATTCGTCGCGGCATTCGCTTGGTGCGTCCTCACATGAACTCCACCGTTACGCAAACCGTTTGGTTCTACGACGAGGAGGAGCGCATCGACTTTGAAACGGTTGCCGATTGGCACGAGCATCATCAAATGCTCAAGGCGGCGTTCCCCGTAGAGATCAACGCCAACCACGCCACCTATGAGATCCAATTTGGAAGCGTGGAGCGTCCCACACATTTTAACACCTCTTGGGATCAGGCAAAGTTTGAAGTCTGCGCACAAAAGTACGCCGACGTCTCCGAAGCCAACTACGGCGTTGCGCTGATCAACGATTGCAAATACGGTCACGATATTCACGCAGGCGTGATGCAGCTCTCTCTGCTCCGCTCCCCCACCTATCCCAATCCCGAGGCAGATCAGGGCTTGATCCCCTTTACCTATGCGCTTTGTCCGCACAACTCCTCGTTGCGTGACAGCCGCGTGCTCGCCGATGCTTATCTGCTCAACAATCCCGTCGTGGCGATCCCCGCAACGGGTGACGCAAGCATCTTGCCCCTCTCGCTCTGTGCAGTCGATACCCATGCAAAGAACCTTGTTTGCGATACGGTAAAGCCTGCTGAGGACGAGAACGGAACCGTGCTCCGCATTTACGAGGCGCAAAACGCGCGTACAGCTACCACGCTGACGCTTGGCATTCCTGCCGCTCGCGTATATGCCTGCGATATGCTGGAAAACAGATTGTACGAGATCCCCGTTACAAACGGCAGTTTTTCCTACACCTTTAAGCCCTTTGAAATTGCAACCTTCCGCATTGAAAATTAACCGTTTTTCGAGCGGAGCAGACACGATCGGTGCCTGTTCCGCTCGCTCTTTTTCAAAAAATGCTTGACTTTTAAGGCTTTGTATGATATGATAGTAGCATAATATTGACAGGGAGAGTGCGATATGAAGCAAAGAGAGGGCAATATTTTGCCGCAAAGTGATTTTCCGATTTTAATAGAGCCTGAGCGAATCTCCTTTATCAGTACCGTGGAGGAGGCACGCCGCGCTGTGCATGAGGAGATCGAGATCAAGTATTTTTACGAGGGTGGCTCTACGCTGCTCATCGGCACCGAAACGGTAGCGGCAAAGGCAGGTGACGTGGTTGTCATTTCGCCGTACGAATTTCACGCAACGGTCGATCTCGGTACGCGCACGGGCAAATATTTGTTGCTGATCGTGGGGCTTGATTTTTTTGCCGACGTTCCCGACGCGCCCGATCTTGGCAGTATTCTGTTGGGGGAGCGCATGCGCTTTCGTACACTGTTTCAAAACGATGCACAGCTCTGCTATATTCTGGATCGTATTGCACAAGAGCACAAGGAAAAGCGCGAAGGCTATCGTTTGGCAATTCGAGGCTTGATGTGTCAATTGCTCTCGCGCTTGATGCGTGACGGAATGCAACAAAACGGCAACAACCTACAAGAAGGCGCCGTACGCTACTACGCCGTGGTAGAGCCTGCCCTGCGTTACGTACGCGACCGCTACGCCGAGCCTATTACCGTAGAGGAGCTTGCTGACCTTTGCAACGTAAGCAAATACCATTTTTGCCGCATTTTTAAGCTGGTAACGGGCAAGACCGCCATTCAGTACCTCAACGAATATCGCCTAAAGCTTGCAAAGCTCCTGCTTTTAAACACCGACGAGCGCGTATCTCAAATCGCCCTTAACTGCGGCTTTGAGGACGAAAACTATTTTTGCCGCTACTATAAGCGCCTGTTTGGCACCTCCCCAGGAAAAGAACGCAAAGCATAATGCCTGCAAAATACAAAAATATACGGCATACCTCTTTGGAGGTATGCCGTATGCTTATGCATTCGTGTTTTACTTGACCGTTAAAACGACCTTACCCACGTTTTCGCCGCGTTGCAGAATGGCGTGTGCCGCCTCTGCCTCGGTAATGGGCAGGACCTTATAGATAGAAGGCTTCATCATGCCCTGCTCTACCTTGGGCCAAACCTCGCGTACAAGGGTTGCCAACAGCTCTGCCTTGAATGCTGGCGTACGGGAGCGCAGGGTGCTTCCGATGATGCGTACGTTGCGCACGTAGATGTTTTTGAGATCGATCTCGGTGATCTGTCCCGCAAGTGCGGCGATCATGATCCAACGAGCACCGTGCGAGAGATAAGGCAAGCAACCGCCCATAAAGCTACCGCCAAGACAGTCGATGGCAATATCCACGGGAGTTCCCGCCTCCAGTTGTGCCTTAAGCACGTCGGCAATATTCTCCTTGCGTGTATTGACGATTACGTCGGCACCAAGCGGCTTGATCTGTTCGGCAAGCTCGTCCGAGAGCACCGTGGTGATCACGCGCAGACCAAACGCCTTTGCCATGGGAATGACGACCGATGCCAATCCGCTCGCACCTGCGTGCATCAAAAGGGTGTCGCCCGCCTTTGCCTTGCCCTCGATAAAGAGGTTGAGGTAAGCGGTTGCGTATGCCTCGGGCATTGCGGAGGCTTCGATCAGACTTCTACCCTTGGGAACGGGCATGAGCATATCGTATTTGACGTTGACGTACTCGGCGTAACCGCCGCCGCCCAACAGAGCGCAAACCTCGTCACCAATCTTGTAGCTCGATTTTTCGGCAGCTACCTTACCCATTTGCACGATCACACCTGCAATTTCAAGTCCCATCCATTCGGGGCAACCTGCAGGGGGCGGATAATCGCCGTCGCGTTGCATCAGATCGGCACGGTTGAGTGCTGCGCAACGAATTTCGACCAGCACGTCCTCCTCGCCTACGATCGGGTCCGGAACGTCGCTCCAAACCAAGCTTTTATTTTCATCGGGTTGTACCAAAATAGCTTTCATATCAGCGTACCTCGCTTTTTATTTTTTCTATATCAATATTATACCATATTGACAAACCGTCGTAAATATGTTATACTGTCGATGAGCATAACAATTCTGCTGTTTTTGGAGGCTATATGACCGAAAATAATCCTTTATACTCAAAAAAACTCTGCATGAGCGAGTTGCGCGTCTCTCACACGCATTACGGGAGCGCACATTATTATGACGCGGGCGCCGGCAAGCTGCACTCCAGCTTTGGCTTTTTGGTTCGCGGCGAGGGCACGCTCTCCTCTGCCGGAAAAACGATCCGTTTGCACGAGGGCGACCTCTTTTTTATCCCAGAGGGCATTCGTTATCACTCGGTTTGGCACGGACAGCCCGACGTAGAGTTTTACACCTTTGAGATCATCTCGCGCCGCCCCGACGACAGTACTCCAAGCTACGCCATGGCGCATATTCCCGCTCTTTCCAACGCGGAGACCGAGGCTTGCTTTGCCGAAATTTACCGTTTGTTTGCCACCGACGAGCGCATTGAAAAGATCAAGGCGCTTGCAAGATACTACGATTTTTACGCCAAGGTGCTCCCCCATCTTTCGCCCGAGCCGCCCCTTGCGCAAAACTCCGCGCTCAACAGCGCGTTGGATTACATCGAACAACACGCGCAATTGGATTTTGACGTAGCCGCGCTTGCGGCGCATTGCTGTGTGAGTGAGTCGCGCTTGTATCACATTTTTAAAAGCCGACTTGGCACCACGCCCGTGCGCTACCGCAACGAGATACGCGTGGAGAACGCCGCGCACTATCTGCGCACAACCGACAGCTCCATCGATCGCATTGCCGAGCTTTGCGGCTTTCATTCGGCGGCGTATTTTCGAGAGACCTTTCGCGAATTTACTGGCTTGACCCCCACCGAGTACCGCAGTATGGCAAATAAGTGAGGTGTAAAATGACCGATCTGCAAGCAAAGCTCCTTGCTTTGGGCGAGGAGGATTACCGCATTTTTCAATGTCGGCTGATGCCAACGGTTGACCCCGGCACCGTCATTGGCGTGCGCACGCCGCTCTTGCGCAAAATGGCAAAGGAAATGGCAAAAGCGGGAGCGACGCAGGATTTTTTACAAGCACTCCCCCACCGCTATTATGAAGAAAACAATCTACACGCTTTTTTGATCGAGCAGATCACCGATTTTGACGCCTGCGTAACGGCGTTGAACCGCTTTTTACCATTTGTGGATAATTGGGCGACCTGCGACTCTATGAATCCGCGCGTTCTTGGCAGACACAAATCGCACCTGCTCGCCACAACGGAGGCTTGGCTGTGCTCAAAAGACACCTATGCCGTTCGGTTCGGCATCAAAATGCTGATGACGTGGTTTTTGGACGACGACTTTTGCCCATTATATCTTGACCGCGTTGCAAGCATTCAGAGTGAGCAATACTACGTCAACATGATGATTGCATGGTATTTTGCCACCGCGCTTGCAAAGCAATACGAGGCAACGCTTCCATACCTGCAAGAGCAACGCCTGCCTGCGTGGATCCATGCAAAAACCGTACGCAAGGCAATTGAGAGCTACCGCATTACACCTGCGCAAAAGGCGCTGTTGCGCACGCTTTGATTTTTGTTCACCTTGCACAAAAACAAAAGGGACAATTTGTGCAACTATACAAAGTTAGCCAAAAGGGGTTGACAACAAGAAAAATGTGTGCTATGATAAAAGTGTAAAGGTGCCCCCGATTGGGTGCGAGAGACTTTGACAACATACAAAAACAGGAGGAATGAGCCATGAAAACAAGACAATTGAATATCCACGTTGCCATTACAAAACGGAGGCTCGTCTGGCCTTTCGTACCCGCATAGACGGGTACGCGCAGTCTCCGTCTATGCGGGATTTTTTAGCCTTCTATCGCGAAAAACAATGCTGTTTGTAGGATGTCAAACAGCAAACCATGCAAGTCAAAGCTTGTTACACGCTGCAGTTGCAGCCGGTGCAGATTGTGCGATAGGTTTCAACACTGATATTCTTTGTACCGAAGCAAATCTTTTTACCGAGTGGTTTTTTAGAGCTTATGCGGAAGGTAAATCCATTCAAGAATGTGTTGATAGCGGTAAGTCTGCAGCAGATTTCGAAAATGGTATTGTGGTTGTAGAACCGGGAGGATTATACAATGAAGACAAAAAATAAAATTTTAATTTGCATTCTCGCGATCATCCTTCTTGCAGGTACGTTATTGTACTTTGTTCCAAGAATGATTGCGCCCAAATACAAGGTATTAGAGGTCTCTACTGCCTATGATACGTCTTATTTTTCCGGAGCGGAACGCACGCCGGATATTGACGGCATCGGTATTGATTCCAAATGGCATTTTCCTTTGTTCAATCAGAAAACCGTAACGATTCAAGGGGAAAAGATTACGTTTGAACATGCTTCAAGTTTTAAGAGCGATTACTATCAGGATAACCGTTCGTTCTATGAAACGAATCGCGAGCTCGGCGTTCATATCATCTTTAACGACAGTACCCGTCAGCTCATGGGCTGGGAGGATGCACGGTGCAAAGAAATGAAGGGCTCGGAAGCTGTAAAAAAGAGCAGTGAGGAGTGCCTTGAAATTGCGCGCCAATATCTCTCTTCTTATGTGAATGATGTCAGCAGTTATTCCGTTTCGGGAGGGGCTGAGGATCAAAACGGTTGCTATACCTTCCATTTTTCAAAGAAGATCGACGGAATCGCAACGAAGGAGGAATTGAGAGTTCGTGTTAACGGCTATGGCATCGTGTACGAGCACTTTTTCAGACAACCGGGCGTTTACGATAAAGCTAATGTTCCGCCGGAGGAAAAATTGAGCGAAATAGAAGAAAGTATTCGCAAAAAAATAGCCGAAAAATACGATCCAGTCAGTGAAAAATATTCGTATGAATGCTCAGATCTTTCACCAACTTTAATTCGATTGGCAAACGGAAGATATGCCTTGGAATATGAAGTTAAAGTAAAATTGATCCCTTTGCAAGACGCTTTAAAGAGTGGAATGGAACCATACTGCTATATAGTGTATATTTCCTAACACCATCCCCCGCCCTCGGGTGGGGAGCAGCCCCAACTACTTAATCCCTCACCCCCGCCCCTCTGCGGCGGGGGATTTTGGGCAAAAACGGGAGGCGGCTCGCTGGGAGTCGGCTCCTTTTGTATGGGGTTAAAGTGTGGAATACAATTGGTAAAGCTCGCTGTAAATGCCGCCCTTGTTTAGCAGCTCCGTGTGCGTGCCCGATTCCTCAATGCCGCGGTCGGTCAAGACCAAAATGCGATCCGCGTTGCGAATGGTGGTCAGGCGGTGCGCAATGGTAAAGGTGGTACGTCCCTTTGCCAGCTTTTCGAGCGATTTTTGCACAAGCCGCTCGCTTTCGTTATCAAGCGCGCTCGTCGCCTCGTCCAAAATCAGGATGGGCGGATTTTTTAAAAAGAGTCTTGCAATCGAAATGCGTTGCTTTTGACCGCCCGAAAGCTTGACACCGCGCTCGCCCACGTAGGTATCGTATCCGTTTGGCAGCTCTGCAATAAACTCGTGTGCACCTGCCATACGTGCAGCTTGCTCTATCTCCTCGTCGGTGGCATCGGTCTTGCCGTAGGCGATATTCTCGCGCACGCTACCCGAAAAGAGGTACACGTCCTGCTGAACCACGCCAATGCAGTTGCGCAGGGAGTTCATGGTGACCGATTGAATGTCCTTGCCGTCGATGAGAATGCTACCCGACGACACCTCGTAAAAGCGCGGAATGAGCGAGCAAAGCGTTGTTTTTCCGCCGCCCGAGGGGCCTACCAGCGCAATGTTCTCGCCCGGCTTGACCGACAGATTCAAGCTCGTCAGCACGTTCTTGCTCTCGGTCTCATAGTGGAAGGAGACGTTGCAAAACTCCACCGCACCGCGCACGTCGCAAAGCTCGGTCGCGTTTTTTGCGTCCTGAATTTCGGGTTCGGTCTCCATGATCTCCTGAAAACGCTCAATGCCCGAAATGCCCTGCTGAAACTGCTCCGAAAACTCCACGATGCGGCGAATAGAGGTCAGGAGCGTGGAAACGAACATCAAATACGCCACGTAATCGGCAGGGGTAATGGTGGGCAAATTGCCAACGCCCATCATAAACAGCGCACCCACGATCACCACGATGATATACATCAAGCCGTCGAACAGACGGGTAGAGGAGTGAAACGCACCCATAATGCGGTAACGCTCCTTTTTAATGCGCAAAAATTCGCTGTTTCCGCCCGCAAACTTGCGCTCCTCCAAATCCTCCTTGGCAAAGGATTTGGTCACGCGAATGCCCAACAGGCTATCTTCAATTTGCGAGTTTAATTCTCCGATCTGTTGGCGCGACTCGCGGAAATTGTTGCGCATACGAATGCGGAAAAAGAAGGAGAACGCCAAAATGAGTGGGATGACCGAGAAGATGATCAGCGTCAGCGGTACGTTGATGGTACAAAGCAGAATAAACGCGCCGATGATCTTGACGCCTGCGATAAAAAACTCCTCGGGGCAATGGTGTGCAAACTCGGTCACGTCAAAGAGGTCGGTGGTGATACGCGACATCAGCGTGCCGATCTTGGTGTTGTCGTAGTACGAAAAAGAGAGCTTTTGCAAATGCGCAAACAGGTCGCGGCGCATATCCGTTTCAATGCGCGTACCCATAACGTGACCGATAGAGGTCATGTAGTAGTTTGCGGCGGTGTCGATTACGCGCAAGAGGATATAGGCGGCACCGATCTTTAAGATCAGCTCCAAGGTCAAAGCACCAATGTCCTCGGCAGACGCCGCATTGGTAATGGTGCGCACCACCATGGGCAGCACCAGCTCGCAAACGGTGGTCAGCGCCGCACAAAACAGGTCGAAGACCATGGTGCCGCGGTAGGGTCTGTAATAGGGGAGAAATTTGCGGATCAAGCCGCGTTTAGATGCTTTTTTTGCAGTTTTTTGCATAGCGTTATTCCTCCGTTTCCAATTCCTCATAAATTTCAAGCAGACGCTCCTCGGCTTGTGCCCGGCGTTCCTCCAGCTCGGCGGCGCGCACGTAATCCGAGGCGGCAGAGCCGAACAGCTCCTCCTCGATCGAGGCGAGCTCCTCCTCCAGGGCGGCGCACTCCTTTTTGAGTCGCTCGAGCATTGCCTTGCGCTTGCGCGCATCGGCATTTGCCTGCTTGTTCTTCAGGTACTGCTCCTTGTTGGAGCTTGGCGCGCTGACGGCGGCACTTGCGGCGGGGGACGCCTCGTACTGTGCCACGCGCAACGCCTTGTACTGCCCAAACTCGGTGTAGGACGTGCCGGGGTGGTCAACGTGATAATCCAATAAATGACCCGAAAAGGCAGGGCCGGGGTGAAGCTCCAGAATGCGCGTTGCAAGCTTTTCGATCAGATAACGGTCGTGCGAAACGGTTACGATCGTGCCCTCGAATTGCTCCAACGCCGACTCCAACGCCTCGCGCGAATCGATATCTAAGTGGTTGGTTGGCTCGTCCAATACCAATACGTTCATTTTGGAGAGCATCAGCTTGGCAAGCGTCAGACGTGCGCGTTCGCCGCCGCTGAGCACGCCAACGGTCTTAAAGACCTCCTCACCTACAAACCGAAAGAGCCCCAGCGTGTTGCGGATCTCGGTCTCGGTACGGGTGGGGTAGGCGTTCCAAAGCTCGTCGAGCACCGTATTTTCGGGGGTGAGATTTTGGTTTTCCTGGTCGTAATAGCCGATCTCTACGTTGTAGCCCTCGGCAATACTGCCTGCGGTGGGGGTGAGCTTGTGCAAAATGAGCTTGATGAGCGTGGATTTGCCACAGCCGTTGGGGCCGATGATCATCACTCGCTCCTGCCGCTTGATCAAAAAGGAGATATCCTCAAAAAGCACGTGCGAGCCGTAGCCCATCGAAAGTCCGCGCGCCTCCAGCACGTCGTTGCCCGAAGCAATGGCTTCGCCAAACTTCATGCGAATGGCACGGGGCGCGTTTTGCGGACGCTCCAGCTTCTCCATTTTATCCAGCATTTTTTGGCGGCTCTCGGCGGCAATGATGTTGCGCTCACGGTTCCATGCTCGCTGTTGTGCAATGTACGCCTCCTGACGGGCGATTTCCTTTTGTTGATTTTTCCAATGCCGCTCTGCGATCTCGCGGTCGATGCGGCGTTGCTCCATGCTTTTGGTATAGCCGCCCGTATAGAGCTTTGCGCGGTGGTGCTCAATGGCAAGTGTTTTGTTGGTGACCTTATCCAAAAAATAACGGTCGTGCGAAACGATCATCACGCACTTGGGGTAAGAGACCAAAAAGCTTTCAAGCCACGCAAGCGTTTCGATATCCAAATGGTTGGTCGGCTCGTCCAAAAGCAGAATGTCGGGCTCGCGCGAGAGCTCTACGGCAAGAGCCAGACGGGTGCGCTGTCCTCCGCTGAGGGTAGAGACGGGTTGCTGACACGCCGCTTTGTCAAAGCCGAGCTTTTGCAGGATCGATGCACACCTGCCGCGAAACTCAAGACCGCCGTCGCGTACGTATTTTTCGTGCAGGTCGGTGTATTCGCGTATGACCTGCTCGCTTCCGCTTTTCAGCTCCCCCTCCAGCTGTGCAAGGCGCTCCTCGGCGCGAAGCAGGTGGGGGAAGGCAAGGTACATACGCTCCAGCACTGTTTGGGTGGTGTCGGTGCATTCAAATGCGCCGTCCTGTGTCAGAATGCCGAGCGTTTTGCCCTTGGAAAAATAGACCTCGCCCTCGGTTGGCTCAACCTCTCCCGTAATCAAACGAAAGAGCGTGGACTTGCCGCAACCGTTGACACCGATGATGCCAAGCTTATCGTTTTCCTCCAAGGCAAATGAAATTTTATCCAATATCACGGTCGTGCCGTAACTCAATGAAAGATCATTGACGCTGATTGCTATCATGGGTAGCTCCTTAATATAATCGGTAAAGATCAGAATTTGGTTTTTGCCTCAATGGCAACGCCGAGAATGCGCGCGCGCCCGATCTCAAAATCCTCGGGGGAGAGAATGATGGGGGAGTAGTCCTCGTTTTCGGGGGAGAGCAAAATGCGGCGGTTCTCCTTGGAAAAACGCTTGACCGTTGCGCTTTCTCCATCAACAAGACAGGCAACA
>JAZQYE010000133.1:0-2868 GCA_045633385.1 Eubacteriales bacterium
GAGGTATGCCTGTTTAATCACGGTGAAAAGGATCCGCAAGGCTTCCCCATCGATCACGGCTCCATTGTAGCCGACAAGGCAAGATACCGTGAATTTGAGCTTATGGGAATACGCCCCTGCGTATATTACAAGCTCAACACCGACGAGGAGATTTACAGACAATCCTTTGAAAACGGAGCAACGGGCTTTACCTCCGACAACCCCGACGTTTGCGGTGAGATTCTCGACAGAATCGGAGCAAGAAAGCTGAAGCACTGAATAAATATCCCCCCGCGTAACGAAGGGATTCCCGTTTGCTCAAAAGGGGCTGTCTCAAATGCAAATTTTAGAGCGTTTGAGACAGCTCCTATTCGTATTTTATTTTGGTAAATTTTCAACGTGTTGAATAAAATCAAGGATCATGCGCCCGAGTCGGCTCTCACCATTCTCATCGGCTTGGTTCCAATAGGCACAATGCTTTCCGTGCACAACTACGTGATCAAAGCCCGTATATTGGAAGTGAGAAAGCGCCGAGAGGACCAGCATGGTCTGCTCGTACCTACCGTGCACATCCTGATCCGAAACGATGAATCGCATGGGAGAATAGGATTCCTCCAAGCCAACGTAATACAGCGGTGCCGTTTCATCCACGATCACACGGCGAGAGTCCACGCCGCGCTCGCGCAAAACGTTAAAATGTGCGGTAGGCTGTCCCGCATCGTGAAAATATCCGCTGACCTCAGTCGGCGCAACGCCTGCCTGCTCCAAATATCGCTTGTCAAAGCAGAGCATCATCGAAAGATACCCGCCCGCGGAGCTTCCACCAACGTACAGTCTATCGCACCCAAGATGCGTACGCATATAATCTCGCGCCCAAGCAACCGCCGCCGCGGCATCCTCCACAAAATCGGGAAAGCGCGCATCGGGATACATGCGTTAATTTGCCGTGGCAACCGCAATCCCACGTTCTGCAAGATAGGGGGCAAAGTATTTAGAGCCGTCCTTATCTCCCGCGTTCAATCCACCGCCGTGAAAATAGACCATCATCGCTGTGGCAGATGTTTCCGGAAGATACAGATCCAGCCGCTGTGCAGCGTTTTTACCGTAAGCAAGATCGGTGTAAAGCATTATTTTTCACGCTCCCTATCCAGCTTGTAGTTTCTGACGTAAAGGATCAGATCGGTGCCCACCATGATAAAATTGAGCACGTAGAAAAAGAGCACGTACCATTTGGAGGCAAAGGACGCCATGTACGCCTCATTGACCAGCTTAGATGCGATGCCCGCAACGTAACCAAACAAAATCAGGCAAAGAAAGAGCAGGCTCTTTCCCTTCGTCGTTCGCGCCTTCCATGATTTGATCACGTTAAAGGGCCAGGATGCGCCAAAGCTGACGACCATGATGATTTCTAAAATTTCTGCTAAAAGCTCCATTATTTTATACACTCCGTTTCATTGTTGTCCGCACCTGCGGTGTTTGTTAAAAACGATCCTTCTCGAATCTCCAAACTCCCGTGGTCCAAAAGATATAGGTATTTTCAAGCATCATGTGCTTGATGCCGCGTTGCAGGGACGTGCTTTCGGGAAGCTCCTCGGTCTTGCAGGTCTCCCCCGGCCAAACGTAGCTCATGCAGGCATTCCCCGCGGTATCGCCCGAGGGGTACAGAACGAACCTGCGAATAAAGCTTGCAATTTTGGAATCTCTTGAAAGAACGTCCAACAGCTTGGGGTCGATCATCCAAGAGGTGCAAACGATCTCTCGAAAATCACATTCCGGATAATATTTTTTGCAAAGCGCAAAGCCCTCTGCCATGCTTTCCTCTACGTGTGCGGGATCAAAATTTGCGCCGCGCGGAATATGAAAATTGATCACGTCATCGCCCGTGCGCAAAATTGCCTCCCATTCTGTTTTGGGAAAGCACTCGCGCTCGGTATGTACGCGCTGCCCAACGGCACGGTATCCCAAAAAGGCATCCTCCGTTTCCTCAAGCGTTGCCTCAAAAAGCACGGGTACCTCCTCGGCGCCGCGCAGTCCCGCCACCGTGCCAAATGCCGTAAAGTGCCCCTTGAGCATCAAAAAGACCTCTTCGCCGCTTTTGCGATTGCGCAACAGCATTGCCTCGTCACCCCACTTCAGGGGTTGAAAGTTAAAGCCCATGTGGTCAAAAATGCGTGCCTTGCTGTAGTGCGTCATCCAAGTGTACAAGCCTTGGCTAAGGGTCATTTTTCCTTGTGTCAAAGCGTGAACGCGAATGTTTTCGGCAAGGTTTCCAAGGTTCTTTTTGATCTGCGCCTCACAAAAGCCGCGTGCGCGATAGCGTTTGACGCTTTCGGGAAACTCCAAAGCGATCAGCAGGATGGGAAAAACATCCCTTGCCTCACTTCCGTCCCCCGAAGGAAGCGGAAAGCGTGCGGCTTCCCGCTCGGTCGCGTCCCAACAGTAGGCAACCCCAAGCTTCAGCCACGCCAATAAATCGGCATCGTTTTGCAGTGCTTTTGCCGCGCGTAACACAAAATCATAATAGTCCCCAAAGGGCGCATACTCCGCTTGAAGCTGCTCCAACGTCTCGGTAATTTTACAAAGCGGTGCTGTTTGACAGACCTGCTCATACGTTGTCTCCAACACCTCGGGATACTCTGCAATGCCAAGCCGCTCGGCAAGCTGTTTCAATTCCATATTCATACATTCCTCCTTATAAAAGCCATGCCGTATGACACGCTCTTTTTACAGCACGGGCAAAGCCGTATCATTGCGTTTCCTTGATCTCTCTGATCACGTCTACGCATTCGTCGTTGTTTTTCAGATAGGTGAAGATCTCCGCTAAGCGATCGACCGAAAGCTTGAGATACGCCTCTCCAATGGTGGGCGTGCAACCAAAGGAGGGATACC
>JAZQYE010000134.1:0-17069 GCA_045633385.1 Eubacteriales bacterium
CTGCGTGCAGCACAAGCATTAGGCTGGTAAAAAAGAAAGGGAGAATCAAAAAATGAGCTATATTCGTGAAGACTTTTTATTGAACAATCAAACGGCAAAGGATCTGTACTTCGGCTACGCAAAGGATATGCCGATCTTTGACTATCACTGCCATTTGCCCGAGCGTCAGATCCTGGAGAACAAGCCGTTTTCCGACGTTTTTGAAATTTGGCTGGCAGGCGACCACTACAAGTGGAGATTGATGCGCAACTACGGCACCGATGAAAAATACATCACGGGAGACGCCACCAACAAAGAAAAATTCGTCACCTACTGCCGCGTGCTCGGTACTGCCTTCGGCAACCCCCTGTACCATTGGTCGCAGGTAGAGCTCAAGGAGTTCTTCGGCTGTGAAAAGGAGATCAACGAAGAGAACGCAGAGGCGATCTGGGAGGAGTGCAACGCGTACATTCGCGCCAACAACGTCACGCCCCAATCCTTGATCGAGAGCTCTAACGTCAAGCACGTTTATACCACCAACGAGGTATTTGACGACCTGACCACCTTTGAAAAGATCGCGCAAAAGGACTACAAGTTCACGGTCAATCCCGCCTTCCGCGCAGATAAGATCATGAATATCGATGCCGCAGGCTACTGCGGATTTGTGGCAAAGCTTGCCGAGCAAACGCATCCCATTGCTACCCTGAAGGATCTGGAGCTTGCCATCGAGGCACGTCTGCAGGCATTCATCAAGGTCGGCTGTAAGGCAAGTGACATTGCCGTAGAGCGCGTTTGCCCCGTAACCGAGCCCGCAGAGGCAGAAAAGGTTCTCGTCAAGGCACTGGGCGGCAACCGTCCCACGCTTGAGGAGACCGAGGTGTTCAAGGGTTACCTGACCTACTTTTTGATGAAGCTGTACGCAAAGTACAATATTGCCACCGAGGTGCATATTGGCGCTATGCGTAACAACAACGCCGTCATGCTCCAAAGGCTGGGACTTGATACCGGCTTTGACAGCATTTCCGATACCAACAGCATCGGTCTGCTCTCGCGCTTGTTCGACCGTCTCAACAACGAGCAGAGCCTGCCCAAGACCATTGTATTCAACCTCAATCCCAAAATGAACACCGAGATCATGACGCTCATCGGTTGCTTCCAAAGCGACGAGGCACGCGGCAAGATGCAGTACGGTCCCGCATGGTGGTTTTTGGATAACAAGGTCGGTATGGAACAGCACCTGCGCGATCTGACCGCAACAGGTCACTTGGCAGTGTTTGTGGGAATGCTTACCGATAGCCGTTCCTTGCTCTCTTATCCGCGCCACCACTACTTCCGCCGCATTTTGTGCAACTACCTTGGCACCATGATCGAAAACGGCGAAATGACCTCCAACCTTGCCTTTGTCGGTGAAGTCGTACGCAATATTTGCTACTACAATTCGGTCAACTATTTCGGAATGGAAGCGTAAGCGCGAGTTGATTTTTAAAATAAAACCGCAACGGCAGGTGTACGCACCTGCCGTTGCGGTTTACAAAAAGCAAAAATAGGGCTTTACAAAGGCGTTGGTTTGTGCTATAATGATAAAGGATCCCCAAAGGCGAAAAGCAAAAGGAGAAGGAAATTCACTATGGAAACAACGCTCGTTATTTTGGCGGCAGGCTTGGGCAGTCGCTTTGGAGGCAATAAGCAGATCTCCCACGTAGGCCCGCACGATGAAATATTGATGGAATATTCCATTCACGATGCCATAGCCGCAGGCTTTACCCAAATCGTATTTATCCTCAAGCGCGATATGGTGGAGATGATCGACAGCACCATTGGCAAACGCCTGGCAGGAAAGGTGCGCGTCGATTACGCCGTGCAGGACGATACGACCCTGCCCACGTGGTATCATCGCCCCGAGGAGCGCACCAAGCCCTTTGGTACGGTGCACGCCGTGCTTTGCGCCAAGGACGTGATCGCAGGTCCGTTTGCCACCGTCAATGCCGACGATTATTACGGCAAGGAGGCGTTCGTCATCATGCATCGCCTGTTGTGCTCACTCAAGAACGATACTGAGGCGGCAATGGTGCCTTATATCCTCGGCAACACCATGAGCGAGAACGGCGGCGTTACGCGCGGCATCTGCAAGATCGAAAACGGCATGCTTCTTGACGTGGTAGAGACCAAGAATATTCAATACGACACCGCACGCAACATCGTCAGCGACGGCGGCGCACTCTCGCCCGATGCAATGGTCTCCATGAATATGTGGGGCTTTCACCGCGATGCGCTCGCACGCATGGATGCGTATTTTCACGCCTTTTTAAAGGCGCTGACTCCCGATGACGTCAAGGCGGAGTGTCTGCTGCCCATTATGGTAGGGGAGTTTTTGGCAGAGGGGAATTTCACCGTTTCGGCAGAGCCCTCGCACGATAAATGGTTTGGCATCACGTATCAGGCAGACCGCGAGGTCGTGATCGGTGAGCTTGCCGCATTACACCAAAGCGGAAAATACCCGAGTCAACTGTTTTGAACTTTATAAAAAGGATGAAGAACGTAAAAATTCTCCATCCTTTTTTGTTTGTGTAGCTTACTTACCTCAAACGCCCAAAGCGCATATCAAGCAGGTCTTCGCTCTTGTTTTTGTAACAGACTTCCAAACCATTCCACGTCCTCACGTTCAATAGCGCGCGTCAGGCGCAGGAGCAGGATATATACGAGTAAGACCAACAGGATATGAAGCAGGATCGAGAGCGCGGCAGAGCCGATCTGCCATTGCGTCAGCTCCAACAGCCACCGCACCGAGGCGGTAGCCGCCACAATGCAAAACAGCGGCTTATAGACCCATTTGAGGGGGCGCACGGGCGTTTGACTGACCGACAAGAGGTGCGTGATACTGCAAACGGTGTTAAAGAGCTCGGAGACGTAAATGGTGATAAGATAACCGTCAATGCCGTAGCGCGGCACAAGCAACCAAACCATCAGCACCGATATGGCGGCGTCGGCTACGTTGATCTTCATCGAATAGACCTGCTCGCCAAGCCCCTTCATCATCGCATCGGTCGCGGTGTCGATATACATAATGGGAATGAGCGGCGCAAGCAAGCGAATGTATTTTCCCGTTTCGGTTGCGGGATAGAGAGCCTCGCCGATCTCGCTCGAAAAGCAGATGAGGATCCCCGCAACGCCAAGCGAAAAAAGGAGCGAGAGCGACCACACGCGTGAGATCATATAATTGATATGCCGCTTGCTTTGGTGTACGTCCGCCTCGGTCAGCTCCGGCACCAAAAGTCCCGAAAAAGAGGAGATGAGCGCGGCAGGGTAGAGGATAATGGGGAGCGCCATGCTGTGAATGCTCCCGTACGCGATCAGCGCAGAGGCGTGTGAGCTTCCGCTGTTGCGCAACCCTTCCGGAATGAGAATATGCTGGAGCGTGATCAGCCCCGAGCGCATATAGGTCGTTACGGCAATGGGCACGGTAATGCCAAGCAGCTTTTTGCCTTCTCCGTGGGGAAGGGGCTTTTGAGAGCCGAAATTCTTTTTTCTGTCCCAAAGGTAAAGGAAGTATTGGAGCAAAAAGGAGGCACATTCCGCAACCGTACCACCCAATACCAAGGCACAGCAGGTGCTTTCCACGTCGGTTGCCCAAAACAGGGATAAAAGATACGTCGTAGCCATAATTTTGGTCGCTTGCTCCAGCACCTGCACCGCGGCGTTTTTATAAACGCGCCGTACGGCGGTAAAATAGCCACCCCACGCCGACGAGAGCGCAATGAGCGGCAGAGTCAGGGCAAGCAGGCGCAGGGAGGAGACGGTTCGGGCGTCCTTGAGCCAATAGATCCCGATCCGATCGGCAAACCCAAACAGCAAAAGGGAAGCCGCACAGCCAAAGCATAGGGCGTAAACGGAAGCCGCACGTAAAACGGCACGCACACCGCTCCCCCCATCGTTGGGGCGACTCATGGCTTCTACCGTCAGTCGCGTTACGCCAAGGTGGATGCCCGACGTTGCCAAGGTCAGCGCAAAGCCGTAAACACCCGAGAGGAGCGAGAAGAGTCCCATTGCCTCTGCCCCTGCACGGTTGGAAATATAAACTTGAAAGGATACTCCCACCGTGCGCATCAAAAGCGATGCGGCGGTCAGTAGCATAGCATTCCAAAACAATTGCTTTGCGTGCGTTTTCATACGATACCTGCCTCCTGCTTGGTAAATTATTGTATTCTATGCTAAAATATGGAAGAATATCGTTAAAGCATGGAAAAAAACAATAAAAAAATGGGCGCAGATGCAAAAAAAAGTAAAAAATCCTCTTGACAAATGCACACATCTGCTATATGATATATATGCTTTACATGAAAATCAAAATTCAAAAGGAGAAGTACGTATGATCATTCATGTTTGTGAGCTTTGCGGCTATGAGTACAACCCCCGTGAGGGTGACGTTACCAACGGTATTGAAAAGGGAACCGATTTTGAAGATATTCCCGAAGATTGGGTATGCCCCTTGTGCGGCGCTTCCAAGGACGATTTTATTGCAGAGGAAGCCGAGGACGACTCGTATTGATCTTTTTTGCGGAAGAGTGATCTTCCGCTTTTTTACGGTTCAAATAAAAAAGCACTTATGATAACGAATCAATCGTCTGTCATAAGTGCTTTTGCGTTATTTGGGTAATTTATTGCTCTGCCTGATGCTCCAGATCCATGGCGGCTTTATGCTTTTTTCCAACGTCGCGGCTTTGCTGAATGATAGAGCCGCGCACGATGGTATCGGAGCCGAATTTACAGCGTATGCTGTCGATCAGGCGGTCAAGCTCCTTTTCTCTCTCCCGTTTTTCGTCGGGGAACATCGAAAGCTGTGTGCTGTCCTCGCGTGTCAATTGCGTCAGCGAAAGTCCCAAGAGTCGCAGAGGCGTGCGCTGATCCCACAATTCGTCAAACAGCGCGCACGCGGTGCGATAGATCTCCGAGGTCACGTTGGTGGGGGAGGATAGCTTTTTTTGGTGGGAGCGATCCTTAAAATCATTTCCGCGAATGGTCACCGAAACGCAAAGGGAATAAAAACCGTCGTTACGCATACGGGAAGCCACGCTGTCGGCAAGGGAAAGCAAGATCCTTGCGGCATCGTCGCGCGTTACCACGTCCCGTGCCAGCGTAGTGGAATTGCTGTAGCCCTTTGCCTCCTCCGACTCCGCAAGAACGGGGGCGTTATCCAAGCCGTTGGCATAGCGGAACAAATGCTCCGCGCTTTTGTTTCCCAATATCATGCGCAGGTGCTCAAGGTTTGCGTGCGCCAGGTCGCCAATGGTCTTGATCTGCATGGCTTGCAAACGCTCGGCGGTCGAGCTCCCAAGCGTAAACAGATCTCTGACGGGTAGCGGCCACAGCTTTTGCTCGATCTCATTGGTAAAGAGCGTGTGTATCTTATCGGGCTTTTCAAAGTCGCTTGCCATTTTTGCAAGTAGCTTGTTGGAGCCTATTCCTACGTTGACCGTAAAGCCGAGCGTATCGCGGATCTCGTCCTTAATGGTCTGTGCGATCCCAAGCGGATCGGGATAGAGCCGCGACGTGCCGCTCATATCCAAAAAGCACTCGTCGATCGAATAGACCTCCACTACGGGGGCATATTTGCGGCAAATATCCATAAACGCGCGTGAGGACGCTTGATAAAGCGCAAAATCGGGCTTGGCGAGATAGAGCGATGGGCATTTGCGCAACGCCGCGGCGATCGGTTCACCCGTTTGCACGCCGTACGCCTTTGCGGGAATGGACTTTGCAAGAATTACCCCACGGCGGCTTTCGCGGTCACCGCCAATTGCCGAGGGGATCAGACGAATATCCGCTTCGCCGTTTTTTACACGCTTTGTTGCCTCCCAGGAAAGAAAGGCGCTGTTGACGTCGATATGAAAGATCAAACGGGACATTGCCGTTTCCTCCTTTTGCGTATATTAAACCATTTCGGCGTGTGTCGATTGCAGGATCCAATCCGTGACGATGCTTTTTTCACAAAACGGGATCTTTTGATCTCCGATGAGCTGATACCGCTCGTGACCCTTGCCCGCAAGGACCAAAACGTCGCCGTCCTGCAATTCACACAGAGCCGCGCGAATGGCTTCTGCGCGGTCGGGGTAGCTCCAATAGGGCTTGTTTGCCGTCTCGATCGGGCGCGCGATCTCACGAATGATCGCTTCAACGTCCTCGCAACCGGGATTGTCGGCGGTCAGGATCGAAAGATCGGCAAGCTCTGCCGCAACCTCGCCCAGCTCCGCACGGCGCAATTGGGATCTCTCACCCACAGAGCCGAACAAGCAGATCAAGCGGCGTGGACGGTAGATGCAAAGGGACGTGAGCAGAGCACGCAGGCTCTCTCCATTATGGGCGTAATCGATCACGCAAAGCGCACCGCAGGGGAGCGGAATGCACTCGGCGCGTCCGTCCGCTTGCAGATGCTCCATGATGGGAATGAGATCGGTCAGCGCGATCCCAAACGCTACGTTTGCCACGGCAAGTGCCATCAGCGCGTTGGATACGTTGTGCAGTCCTACCATGT
Source organism: Eubacteriales bacterium (assembly GCA_045633385.1). GTDB lineage: Bacteria > Bacillota > Clostridia > Oscillospirales > CAG-272 > UMGS1865. Next base: position 6,509 of record JAZQYE010000134.1, read on the forward strand.
GCAACGATGCGGGCAGGCTCTCCTTGTCGGTGTGTATCCAAAATCGCATTCCCAAGCCGCGCGGATCGCGCGTAAAATCGACGTTGGATGCGGTATAATCGGCAAGGGTGTCCTTGCAAAGAGAAATACCGACCGAGCGCATGGCAGAGCAATTCTCCTTCATCAAAGGGGTCGCGCCGTCGTCCTCGTTCCACACGGCAAGGCGCGCGTCAAAATCGGTAAACAAGCGGTGCTTGCAGGCGCGGTAGTGCGCAAAATCGGGGTGCTCCGAAACACCCACGTGGTCAAGGTAAAGGTTTGAGAACATCACCGTGTCAAAGTGAATGCCCGTTACGCGCTCCTGCATCAATGCCTGCGAGGAGACCTCCAAAACAACGGCTTTGACACCTGCGCGGTGCATATCCGACAGCGTTGATTGCAGGGTGATCGCATCGGGGGTGGTGTTGCCCGTGATCCTTTCTGTTTGCAGATATTGAATGCCGTTGGTACCGATATATCCGCAGGGAATACCGCTTGCGTTGAGTAGCTTTGCAAGCATGGTCGCGGTCGTGGTCTTGCCCTTTGTGCCCGTAATGCCGATCACGCAAAGCTTGCGTGAGGGGTCACCGTAAAACCGACAAGCAAGCAGAGCCAAGGCACGGCGCGTATCGGGAACCTCTAAAACGCAGGCGTCGTCGGGGAGCGATAGCGAACGCTCCGCCACAAAAATGCGACAGCCCTTTTCGTAGGCGGTGGCGGCGTGATCGTGCCCATCGTGGCGAAAACCGCGAATGCAAACAAACACCGCATACGCATTGGCACGGTCGGCTCTCTCCGTTACGGCATCGATCTCGCATTCGGGCAGGGGAACGCCTTCAAAAAGCGGCTGTAACAGCTCAAATGCTTTCATTACGATCCTCCGCTTGTAAAAAATCACTTGAAAAACCAACGGGTGTTTTTTTGCAGGCGAGAATGCTTTGCCAAGCAAGCACCTCCAAGGAGTCCAAAAAGATGCCGTCGCCAAGTCCCGCTTTTTTCAAAAGGGAAAGCTCCGTGCACCCCAATACGATACGCTCACAGCCGCGCGCGGCAAGCGAGTCCGCAATGCGCAAAAACGCATCGGTCTCTACGGGCTTGTTTTGCTTGATCTGCTCGTAGATCATGGCAGAGATCTCTGCCTGCTGTGCCTCGGTCGGCAATATGCATTCCATACCCAAGGGGGCGCAAACGCGCTCGTAAGAGGCGGAACGTACCGTTCCCTCGGTGGCGCAAAGTCCAAACCGCTTGACACCCAAGCGATCAAGATGGCGCACCGTCTCCTCAATGATGTTGACGATCGGCACGCGGCACTCCTTGCGCAAGCTTTCGTAAAAATAATGCGCGGTGTTGCAGGGGATCACGATCAGATCGACCCCCGCGCGTTCCAAGCGGTGCGCCTCCTCAAGCATGGCAGGCAGGGGATCCGGCTGTGTCTGATCCAGAATATACGCCGTGCGGTCGGGGGTAGAGGCGCGACTGCTGATCAGCATATCAATGTGGTCGCAGTCCCGTTCGGCGGCGGTACGTTGATTTAACAGCTCACAAAAATAAACGGTTGACATGGGGCCAAGTCCCCCAAGCACGCCCAACAGAATATTGCGTTGCGTCATATACGGCTCGCCTCCTTTTGCATGGGTTGCGCATCCTCCTCACCAAACCAGACGCGCCTCATTTCGCGGCGGTCGGCAATCACAAATCGGCGCTCCAGCGCCTCGGTGTGACTCCATATCAAATTGGAGTAATGCTCGGTGCAGGGAATGAGATAGAGTATGATATCCGCGTGATCCAACTGATCGGCAAAATCGTACAAAGCCTGTAGCATCAGCTGTTCGTCCGTCGTTTGTTGCACGCGGTGAAACTTCATATAAAGGGAGAAGCGCATGGCAAACGGGATCTTATCGCAAAACACGTGCGATACCACACCGTATTGGCGGTACATTCTGTGCGCAGTTTCGCTGACCTCGGTTGAAATTCCCAACAGCACGGGCACAAGCTCGCCCGAGAGCACGTCGTTTACAATGTAATCCATAGGCTCCTCCTTTCCTTTTTTTATATTATAACATATTTTGCATCAAAAAAAAAGAGAGAATGAAAAATCCCAAAAGATTTTTTTGGAAAAGACTTGCATTCGTCCACTTTTTTCGGTATAATTATGGGGAGTTTAAAAAAGGATCGGTCATGGAATGAAAAAAGAGAAGATCTACCGTGTGTTTTCTCATTTGCCGGAGCTTGCAAGCGAGCGATTGACCTTGCGCAAAATGATGGTTGCGGATACCGCCGATATGTACGAGTACGCATCGCGCTCCGACGTAACCAGATACCTGACGTGGCAACCGCACCCCGACAGAGATTACACCCGTGAATATTTGGAGTATTTGGGCAACCGCTACGCCGCGGGAATGTTTTACGATTGGGCGGTCATTTACGAGCCCGATTGCAAAATGGTGGGCACGTGCGGCTTTACCGCCTTTCATTGCTCCTCGGATTGCGCCGAGGTCGGCTACGTGCTCAACCCTGCCTATTGGGGCAAGGGAATTGCCCCCGAGGCATTGCGCACGGTGCTGGCATTTGGCTTTGAGACCTTAGGGCTTAACCGCATCGAGGCAAAATTTATGGAGGGCAACGACCGTTCGCGCCGCGTGATGGAAAAGGTGGGCATGACCTTTGAGGGCATCATGCGCGAATCGATGCTGGTCAAGGGCAATTACGTCAACGTAGGCGTCTGCGCCATTCTTGCCTCGGAGTGGAGAGCGCAAAACGCAAAAAGCACCAAAAAATGAATATCCTTTCCAAAGTTGGGTAAAAATCGGGATACGGGTATCCCGATTTTTATTTTTTGGAGGAAGAAAGATGGCAACCTATGCACAAGGCGGCGTATCTGCCGAAAAGCTGGTAGGAACGCAAACCGAACGAAATCTGCACACCGCGCTCAGCGGAGAATCGCAGGCACATTTGCGGTATCGGTGGTTTGAAAAAAAGGCAAAGGAGGATGGCTACGTCGAGATCTCCGAGCTTTTCCGCGATACGGCGGCAAACGAAAAGGAGCACGCCGAGATCTGGTTCAAATATCTTGGCGGTTGGTCGTCCACCGAAAAGAATCTTTCGGTAGCGGCATCGGGCGAGCAGTTTGAGTGGGAGACCATGTACAAGGAGTTTGAACAGACCGCGCGCAAAGAGGGTTTTGATGCCATTGCCGACCTGTTTGCAAGGGTGGCGAGCATTGAAAAGCAGCACGAGCAAAATTACCGCGAGGCGCTCGCCAAGCTGCAAAAGGGGGAGTGCTTTACCGCCGACTCTGCAAGCACCAAATGGATCTGCATCAACTGCGGCTATATCGTAGAGGGGAAGGAGCCGCCCAAGATCTGCCCAACCTGCTCGCATCCCCAAGGGTATTTTAAGGTCTGGCAAAACAATTCCGCAACTTAAAAAAGAGGGCTGTTGCAAACGCGATCATAAGCATTTGCAACAGCCTCTTTGTGCGTATTATTCGGCGCAAGCCTCCAGAACCAATCTTTGCAGCTCGTACTCGTAGTCGTAATCAAAATCGTTCTTCTTTTCACCGCGCACGATAGCGGCAAAATCCATCATCATGTCGTCGTAACGACCGATCATCGGCTCAAGCTCGATCTTTTGCTTTACGTCACGGTAAATGTTGGGGCCAACCATTTCCTTGGTGGAAAGATAGAGATCCGATTGTAGCATCGAAGAATCTTCAAAATTGACCTCCAAGGGCTTGATCTCAATCGTTCCCTTCGTTCCGCAAACCAACAGCTGGCGGCGGCCAAAGCCGTTGACCTCGGTAGAGGTCGCACGCGCGGTGGAGATCGCCTTGCCGTAATCAAACACGGCAAAGCCCTGGTCGCACACGTCGGTTCCGTCGTAGTGAGAGCGGCGGTTAAAGGGATATACCTGAATGGGGGCACCCATAAACATATAAATAAAATCTACCATGTGACAGCCGAGGAAGAACATATCGCCCGCAGGAAAGCCTGCCATCCATTGGCGCTTATCGGGGTCGTGGCAGGTGTTCATAATAGCATCTACCTCATAGACCTCGCCAAGCGTTCCGTCCGCTACGCGGTCGCGGCAGTACTGCACGGCGCGATTGTAGCGGTACATATAACCCATGTGGACGATGATATTCTTTTCGCGTGCAAGATCCAACAGTCTCTTAAATGCGGCAAGATCAGCTCCCGCAGGCTTATCTACGTGTACGTGAATGCCGTTTTTCACACATTGGATCGCCGCCTCCACGTTATCCAATTCATAGCCCTCGATCAACATAGCGTCGGGCTTTTCGGCAATCAATTCCGCCACCGTTTTACGGGGCAGATCGTTGTAAAAGGGATCGGTGACGATCTTTTTTGCAAAATTGTCGGGGTTTTCTTCTGCGTAACCGATAAATTCAAAAATTTCGGGATAGCTCAAAACGCACTTCAAAACGGGAGCGGAGTGGTCGTGTGCAATGCCGATGTGTCCAATTCTGATCTTTTTCACGGTTGCTTCCTCCATTATGCATTCCAATTAAATTGAACCAACGGGAAAAAGCGCTCGGTAACGAGGCGCGTATAGACCTCGGTGCATTCGCTCGGAGCGTGTGTTTCATCGATCATTTCCCGAATGCTCAAGCGACCTGCCGAGATCAAGCGCATAACGGCAAGCATATCGTCGTGCGTCGTCCAATAAGCAGGGGAGGATTCCACGTCGGGGCGTGCGACCGTGTGTGCACCGATGAGCGAGATGCCGGGGCCGTGCACCTTGCGGTAGTAGTCAATGGTAAAGTCGGCGCTTCTGGTACAACCAAGCAGCGCAACGCGTCCAAAACGCGCCATGCAATCCAAAATACCGTCAAGACCCGCGCCAATGCCCGTGACCTCGATACCAACCTTTGCACCGCCGCCTGTCAACTGCTTAACGGTTTTTGCAAAATTGGGATCGTACGGGTCAAGTGCGTAGTCTGCACCGCATTTCAAAGCCTCCTCGCGCTTGTGCGCTACGGGATCGACCGCAATGATCGGCACGGCACCTGCGGCGCGCAAGAGCTTGACGGCAAACATACCGAGAATGCCAAGACCCATTACGATGGCAGATTCGCCCACCTCCAAACGGCACTTGCGAATTGCCGCCAAGGGGAAGGTCACGATGTGGCACAGCGACGCTTCTTCAAACGAGATCGCATCGTCGGTGATCTTGTGAACGTTTTTTTCCTGCAGCTTGCAGTAATTGGAGTGGGAGCTCCAGGAAAGAGCCACGCGGTCGCCGGGGGCAACGCTCGTCACCGCACTACCAACCGCTACTACCACACCTGCGGAGCTGTAACCGGAGTGACGCGGGAACACCACCTTGGGATTAAAATCGGTGTAGCTGATGTTCGGGTCGCCCGAGATCAGCGCACGCTCGGTGCCGCTGCTGATGGTAGAGACCTCAAGCTTGGTCAACACCTCATCGGGCTGTAAATCATCAATTTCAACGTCCAAAAGCTCTGCCGTGTTGGGAGCGGTAAAAACGATTCTTTTTGTCAGCATAATCCAAAACCTCTGCATTTCAGTTTTAACGAAAAAAATATTTCGCAAATATATTGTAACACCTTGACAAACAGAAAAAAATATGTTATTGTATAAAAAAACAACCACAATTCTGCAAAACGAGGAGGAGCATTACATGAATCGCTCTCAGCTTGCCGAAAGCTTTGTTTTTCGCCAATTTATCTACCGCGCACGCCATCATAACGATGCTTCCGGCGGAAATGATTGTTACTACATCGGTTATATGCGCAAGGGCTATGGGCGTTTGTGCGGCGAGGACGTAACGCTGGAGGTGCACGAGGGGGAATTATTCTACATTCCCATGGGGTACCGCTACCACTCGTGGTGGGGCGGGGAAGAGACAACGATATTGGATTCCTACGGCTTTTCTTATTTTCCGCGCCCGACGTCTGCCGTGTATCCTTTGCAAACCATTCCCGTGACCGAGGAGATCCGCACGCGGCTGGATGCGCTGGCAGAGCACAAATGCGTCGATTGCCGCTCGATCGGCTTGCTGTACCTGTTGTTGGATGCGATACTGCCGCACATGGAGAGTCAAAGCTTTGGCAACAAGGGGGCGGCGGTGGAAAAAGCAATTGCGTATATGCAAAAGCAAAGCAAACTCAACGTTCCCGAGCTGGCACGCTTTTGCCGTATGAGCGAGTCGGGGCTTTATGCGGCGTTTCGAACGGTCAAGGGTTGTACGCCCGTGGATATGTGGCATCGGGTGCAGACCGAAAAGGCGGTCAATCTGCTTCTTTCTACCGATCTGTCAGTTGAGGAGATCGCAACGCGTCTCGGCTTTTGCTCGGCATCTTATTTTCGCAAGATCCTGCGCGAGGTCGCGGGCAAAACGCCAAGACAGATCCGACAAGGCGTATAAACGTATCAAAAGAGAACCGAATGCACGCGCATTCGGTTCTCTTGGCTCGCTGACAAAGGGAGTCGCACCGTCTTATGACGAAAAGTTTTGGTCAAGCTTTTTCAAAAGCTTGCGCAGTGGAGGGCGCGTAGCCCTCCTCGACCTCCGCAGAGGTCGAAAGCTTTCCTTCGGCGTTTCTTTTTGTTAGCTTTTTCTTTGCGCCTTTTTTCTGCAAAGAAAAAGCGACTAACAGGTTGATACGTTTTGACGAACCGTTGTTTTTTGATAGGGGTTGTCAGTAACCTGAAAGAACCGAATGCGTGGTGCATTCGGTTCTTTTTTTGCTTTTATTTATTACTTCGTCGTTTGCTCTTCGCCGAGCGAGTCGGTCACGGTTACAAGAGCCGTGCGCTCGTAGCAGGAAAAGATCTCGTCGGTATTCTTCGGTGCGCTCTTTTGCGTCAGCAGGCTGACCACGGGAACGAGGATCAATCCGCCCACCATGGCAAACACGCCCGAGAAGAGGGAATTGCGGAACACGAACGAGAGCACGGGAACGTTTGCTACGCTGAACACGTTCATCGAGATCAAAAGCTGAACGAGCTCCAAGCCCACGCCAAACACAAAGGACGTTACCACGCCTGCACGGGTGGTCTTTTTCCAATACAAGCCGTACAGGAACGGAGCGAGGAACGCGCCTGCCAAAGCACCCCACGAAACACCCATCATTTGCGCAATGAGCATATTCTTGTTTTTGTACTGCATAATGGCGATCACGGCGGAGATCACGATAAAGATGACGATAAAGGTGCGAATGATCAGCATCTGCTTTTTCTCGTTCAAGGGCTTTTTCTTTTGGCACAGAGGAGCTATAAAGTCAAGCGTAACGGTCGAGCTGCTCGTCAGTACCAGGGAGGAGAGCGTGGACATAGATGCAGAGAGCACCAGCACGATGACGACGGCAATGATGATGGAGGGGAGCGTGGAGAGCATGGTGGGAATGATGGCGTCGTAGTCACCCATTGCCACGGCATCGCTCACGTCGTAGAGTCTGCCAAAGCCGCCCAAAAAGTAACAGCCGCCCGCAACCACTACGGCAAACACGGTAGAAATGACCGTTCCTTTTTTAATGGATGCCTCGTCCTTAATGGCGTAAAATTTGCCAACCATCTGGGGCAGTCCCCAAGTACCGAGCGAGGTCAAAAGAACGACGAACAGCAAAAAGATCGGGTCTGCACCAAAAAAGGAGGCGTATTGCCAGCCGCCGTTCTCGCCGGTTGCAAGCTGTTCGATGGCGTTTGAAAGACCGCCGTTGTTATGTAACACCGTTGCAATAACGGCAACGATGCCGCCCAGCATGATCAAGCCCTGAATAAAATCGTTGATGGCAGTTGCCACGTAACCGCCGATCAGCACGTAAACACCCGTCAAAGCCGCCATAACGATGACGCAAACGGAGTAATCGATCCCCTCGTACGCCATGGAGAACAAACGGGAAAGACCGTTGTAAAGAGATGCGGTGTAGGGAATGAGAAAAACGAAGGTAATGCAGGACGCCGCAATTTTGAGTGCGGGAGAGGAAAAGCGGTTGCCGAAAAAGTCGGGCATCGTTTTGGAGCCGAGGTGCTGTGTCATCACGCGCGTGCGGCGACCGAGCACTACCCAAGCCAAGAGAGAGCCGATAAAGGCGTTGCCAAGACCGATCCAGGTGGAAGCCAGACCAAAGTTCCAACCAAATTGTCCCGCATATCCAACAAAGATAACGGCAGAGAAGTACGACGTACCAAACGCAAACGCGGTCAGCCAAGGGCCGATCGAGCGACCGCCAAGCACAAATCCGCCCACGTCGGTGGAGTGCTTGCGGCAATAAATACCAATACCGATCATAATGGCAAAAAAGACGATCAGCATGGCGGTGATCAAAGCAGTATTCATATCAATATCCTCCTTCTGATGGGGTAGAACAAAAATAAAGTCCTCCAAGTCAAAGACTCGGAGGACGAAAAAACTCGTGTTACCACCTCTGTTCGCCCACTCCTCGCGGAGCAGACCTCATCGGGTACCATCATACCCTATGCCCGTAACGGAGCAACCCGTTGCAACTTACTTGCCAAGCGGCTTTCGATGCAAAGCTCGCGGAGTGTAATTCCCAAAAATTCCTGTCTCTGCCTCGCACCAAACGGCAGTTCTCTGTGCACACAGAACTTTCGGTACTCAATTTCCGGTCATCGCCTTTGAATATATGCACATATTATACCACTAATTTTTACTTTGTCAACCCTTTTTTGAATTTTTTTTGAAAAAATTTTCAATAGGACAAGGGGGAAGACGCCTCGATTATTTGAAATATGGCTTTGTTCTCGTATTTGCGCAGTATGATCCAAAGTGGGTTTTGTCGATGATTTCTCTGGCAAATATCAGCATAGCCATAAAAGCCGCTTCGGGGTAGCAATGATACGTGTTTTGAATTTTGCCGTCTATTTCAACCCTTCCGGTGCCGAGAATTTCATATTTTACAAGAATTTTTAACACTTTTTCTGCCTTCTCGGGTGTCATACCCAAGCTTTTTACAAGCAGATCGACGGTAAAGGCGTTTTTATGATGTCGCTTGTATGCGAGCACACAAGAGTTGAATACGTCCTTGTCGGCAAGGTGCGCAAAAAAAGCAGGGTAGTCGATTCCGTCGAGATAAGCCGCATTTTCATCCTTTGGCTCGGGAACGATCAAAAAATATTCTTGACGTGCTCCAAGTCCCGCCATGGTAAAACCGTTGTTGCTCCGAATCGAAGAAAAATGCTGTTCTCCCTGCATCGTTCTTTGCGGCATACCATCTATGCTGTCATGAGATCCCGAAAAAAATTTGGCTACTGTGCCCGGCATCAGTGAACGATTGATATCAAAGCAATAATCAAAAGCGAGCTTGAATTTTTCGTCATCGGGGGTGTTGATCAGCTTTTTTACAATTGCCGTGCGCGGGTCTTCAAAGTCAGATGATCTTCTGCCAAACAGAGCATCGATGGGCACGGCAAAAAAATCGGCGATTTTTGGTAAAATATCCACGTCGGGCGCACCGCCGTTTTCCCATTTTGATACCGCTTGCGTACTCACTCCCACATACCTGGCAAGCTCCTCCTGCGTAGCCCCTTTTTTGCGGCGCATCTGCGCAATTTGTTTTCCAAGCGTAGCAATGCTCATCATATTCTCTCCTTTTCTTGTGGCAATTCTACCAACGGTGTATTTGTATCTATTATAGCACAATCGGCAGTTGATTTCAATAAAGAGATTTTTGACAAAAATCAAACAACGGTTGATTTTTATCAGTAAACTAACGTCGTGGAGCCGGCGGGGTCTCGGTGGTGCCCACCGGCTCGCGGGAGCTTTCTGCCGTCCGTATGCAAACAAACGAGTTTTGTCAGTTGAGCTAACTGTCAGCGCACGAACGTTCCCATTTTTGCAAACAAAAAAACTTCCCTTGAAGGGAAGTTTTTGAGGGGGAGTGGGGGAACGCACGCGTTTCGTCGGCGAAACCGTGCCGTAGCAACGGAACGTTGCGATGTTTTCTTCAAAAAGTTCCCCCACAAATATCCTATATCTTATTTCTTCAGGTTTGCCTCGAGAATAGCAAGCTCATCGTAAAGCTCAGCGGGAACACGGTCGCCAACCTGCTTGTAGAATGCCTTGATGTTCTCAACGTCCTCAAGCCAGCTCTCGTTGTCAATGGTGAGCAAATCGCGAATGGTATCAACGGTAACACCGTCAAGACCCTCGATGTTGATGTCCTCAGCCTTGGGAACAAAGCCGATAGGAGTTTCAACAGCGTCAACCTTGCCCTCGCAACGGTCGAGGATCCACATCAGAACTCTCATGTTGTCGCCAAAGCCGGGCCAGATGAAGTGACCTTCAGCATCGGTGCGGAACCAGTTTACGTGGAAGATCTTGGGAGCGTTGGGGATCTTCTTGCCCATGTTGAGCCAGTGAGCAAAGTAGTCACCCATATCGTAGCCAACGAAGGGACGCATAGCCATGGGGTCACGACGAACTACGCCGACAGCACCTGCTGCAGCTGCAGTGGTCTCGGATGCCATAATAGAGCCTACGAAGGTACCGTTTTGCCAGTTGCGAGATTCGTAAACCAGGGGAGCGGTCTTAGCACGTC
>JAZQYE010000135.1:0-1520 GCA_045633385.1 Eubacteriales bacterium
GTATGCAGACGTGCGTAGCCTTGAGGGCGTTGCTCCCACGAAGAACCCCTCCGTTCCGATCATTGCGATCCCCACGACCGCGGGTACTGCGGCAGAGGTGACCATCAACTACGTCATCACCGACGTAGAGAAGAAGAGAAAGTTCGTCTGCGTTGACGTGCACGACATTCCCGTCGTTGCCATCGTTGACTCCGAGCTGATGAGCTCGATGCCCAAGGGTCTTACCGCCGCTACGGGTATGGACGCTCTGACGCACGCGATCGAGGGCTACATCACCGGCGCTGCCTGGGAGATGAGCGACATGTTCCACATCAAGGCAATCGAGATCATTGCAAGATCTTTGCGCGGCGCGGTTGCAGGCACCGAAGAGGGTCGCGAGGGCATGGCTTTGGGTCAGTACATCGCAGGCATGGGCTTCTCTAACGTCGGTCTTGGCATCGTTCACTCCATGGCACACCCCTTGGGCGCACTTTACGATACCCCCCACGGTGTGGCAAACGCGATCATCCTGCCCACGGTTATGGAGTATAACGCTCCCGCAACCGGTGAAAAATACAGAGATATCGCAGTCGCCATGGGCGTTGCGGGCGTTGCCGATATGACGCTGGAAGAGGCAAGAGCCGCTGCCGTCAACGCAGTCAAGCAGTTGTCCGCAGACGTAGGCATTCCCGCAGACCTGAAGGATATCGTCAAGCCCGAGGACATTGATTTCCTGTCCGAATCCGCTTATGCGCACGCTTGCCGTCCCGGTAACCCCAGAGAGACCAGCGTTGCCGAGATCAAGGAGCTTTATCTGAAGTTAATGTAATCGTAAAAAGGGCTGACCGCACGGTCAGCCCTTCCCTTTTTGTCGCTTTGGATAAAGCCTCACGGTGCCGTCCTCCCGACGCCAGATCCCCAAAAGGATCTGTTCGGCATGCATATATCCCTGCATTTGCAATTGCCTCTGCAGCCATGCAATATCCTTGCCCATCCGCGACAGATTTTCCCCCATCACGCGCCCGTCCATAATGACCTCCACGCCTATATGCGTCGCCTTGGCTGTGATTTTGAGATCGTTCGGGGTCGCGGGGCGATTGGCAGCCTTGGGCAATACCGAAAGCTTGCCGTTGGTCTCAAAAATTGCGGTGTCGATCTCGTCAAGATCAAAATAGCCCTGTTCACGGCATAAAAGCAGGAATTCCGAAAGATCCAGCTTTGCTTTTTTCATGTTTTCCCTGTATATTTCGCCACGAGTCATGAGGATGGTAGGCGTGCCGTTGACAAACTTGCGCGTGCGAGGAAATTTGCCCGTCAACCAAGCCAATGCGACCGAGACGATTCCGTAAACGCACAACGCGATCAGCGGCTTGATCGGTTGCTCAAGCTCGGTTGCAAGCTCGGCTGCGATCGAGCCGATGGTAATACCGCTGACGTAATCAAAAAAATCCAGCTGCGCCACCTGCTTGTGCCCCATCAGCTTTGTTATCACAAATATTGCCGCAATCGATAGCACCGCCGCAAATATGACCTTGACGATC
>JAZQYE010000136.1:0-13657 GCA_045633385.1 Eubacteriales bacterium
CCAAGACCGCCAAACAAGCCTCCGAATGCCGCCGAGCTGTTGCCTTGGTTGGCTTTGACGTTGGAGATCTTGTAGGTCGCGTCCCCATCGCTCTGAATCGTTCCCTGGAACAGATTCATCGAAAGAGAGGTTGCCCAAACGACGTTTGAAAAATCGAGGTCGGCGCAAATGACGTAATTTGCTTTGGGAGAGCTGTTTTTATAAAACTGCTCTGCCGTGTGGATACGATACCACGTACCGTCAAGCCACGTTGTATAGACCTTGATGCTTGCCGAGGTTGCAGTTCCCTTTTCGTAATCGACGTATGCAGCGCCTGCATTGATGGCATCGGTTACGGGAAGAGTCATTGCTTCATCGAGGTATGCCGCCTCAAAGGTCTTATTCTCAACGGTCAAAAAGTTGTAATAATCGATCTTACCCGTGTTTTGGTTCCACGTTGGAATATTGAGATCGATCAGCGCCTTGGTTCCGATCAGATCAAAGCCACCGTTTTGATTTTGCGCGTAGAACTCGTATTCAAAATACGGTGCCCACGCGGCGTACAGCGTCAAAACCGGCTCGGAGGACGAATAGGTTTTGTTGGGATCGAGACGTACGGTATCGGTGGAAAAATCCCATTTGCCGGAATACTCGTAGGTCGTCTCTCCGTTTTCGTTCGTGACCTCATGACGCTCGGTGTACCAACCGATCAAAAAGTGATTTGCGTGCTCTACGCGAATCACACCGTCACCGCGTCTGGAATCCTCGGGTTCAAGGATCTTGATCTCCTTGCTACCGTCAGACGCAGTATCGGCGTTGGCAAGACTGAACACCTCCACAACAGAGACGTCGTTCTTACCCTTCATTTTTCCCTCTCCCGCATCAAAACGGATACTGACTGTGTATCCGTCCTCATCGAGCGAGGGATACGGCGCCTCCCACTGCGAGCATGCAGACAGACATACGGTCGCTGTCAGCAGCAGGAGTGCCGAAATCAAGAATATTATTTTTTTCTTCATATCATCCCTCCGAAGGTTTTATGCATTTCGATCAACCGTTTTCGGTCTCGTCGGATGCATTCTTCTTTTCCTCCGTTTGATCCACCACTCTCAGTTTTCTCTTTTGGCGGTGTTGATAAATTTTAATAGCCGCATTTGCAATTGCTACCGTTTTGTCTCTCATAACGGTTGCTCTTTGCTCCATTTCGCGTGCCTTTTTGCGGTTCTTGCTGTTGCGTACAGCCAAGATCACGCACAACGCGATCAGCAATGCAATCACGAACGCTACGATCATGCAAACAATCACTTCTTTGGTAAAGAAGGTGTCCTTGGGTTGCTCGGTGTTACCGTCGCCGGGCTGTTGCTCATCCTGACCGTTGTTGAGGAACTCCAGGTCGCTGATTCGCTTTTCAGCCTGCGTCAGCTTGTTGTAATTGGTAACGAGCGCGCGTTGCTCCAAGGTTGCGATCTTGTCGTATGCCGCACGTGCCGCAAGAACCAGTGCCTTATCTGCCAAGGAGATGGAATCGGGCAACAGATTGATTGCATAGATCGCCGCCAATGTGACGTCGTCTGCCGCAGATGCACCGTCGAGCACTACGTCAAAATACTGCGCAAATACAAAAGACTCGTAGTGTTTTCCGTTTACGGGACGAACCATGATCAGGTCGCCGTCACCGTGACCGATATAATCGACAAAGTTTGCACCGTAGAATACGTTGGAGGGCTCGTTCGCTACGTTCCACATGAAGTAAGGAACAATGCCAAGTCCGTTGTAAACGAGTGCTTCGGTATCGCTGATGGGAACGAGATATTCTCCCGTCAAGGGCATATTCTCGTTGGAATAGTAATAAACGTAGTCGTACTCTTCCTCCAAAATGGGGGCCTCGTAGCTATTAAAGGCAATGAGCACGAGATTGTAGCACTGATAGAATGCCTTGTTACCGATTGCGGTAAGCGTGTAAGGCAGGATCACCTTTTTGACCGCGGAGCCTGCAAACGCCATAGCACCGATGCGCACGGTACCCTCGGCAACGGTAACGGTATCGGAGTCACCTGCATAGGTGATGAGCTCCAAGCCGTTGGGAACAACGCGGTAGAGAGAGCCTTCGATAACAAGGATCTGATCGTTGAGCGCAAAGGAATCAATTTCTTCAAAATATTCCTTGCCGTTAACGGTCTCGCTCTTTTGCATTACAAACGGCTCGATACGACAGTTTGCAAACGGATTGTCGCCAAGTTCGCACAGCGCGTTGGAGAACAACAGCTCTACTTTGGTCAAGTGCTCCTTGATAAATGCGTGCTCACCGATGGAGAGCGCAGAGGACAGATCCAAAGAGTTCAATGCGGTATATGCAAATGCATAGTCACCGATGTGAACCAAATTCTTCAGATTGATTGCCTGACGCAATGCCGTACAGTATGCAAATGCACCCTCGCTGACGTTGACCTCTGCATTTGCAAAGATCACTTTGTTCAACAGCGTATTGTTGACGAATGCGTATTCACCGATCTCGGTTGCGGCGGAGAGATCCACCTGCGTCAGCTTTGCCTCGGCAAATGCGTTTGCGCCAATGGTCTTTACATTGGAAAGGTTGATGGTCTCCAGCTTTTCGCATCCGCTGAACGCGTTTGCGGGAATAACGGTCAAGCCGTCGCCAAGCTGAACTGCCGTCAGTTGCTTACAGTACTCAAATGCGTTTTCACCAAGACTTGACAAGGAAGAAAGATTGATTTGAGTCAATTGCGGTGCAAAGAATCGATAAACGTAATATCCGTTTGCGTCAACTGCGGGAGTTGTGAACTTGCTGTCTGCAAAGTCGTAAAGGATATCACCGGAGAATGCGTACGCGCCGATGGACGTGACCTTGGAGAGATCAATGCTCTTAAGCGAGCAAGCATTGTAGAACGCTTCCCTACCGATGACCGCATTTTTACCAAGCGTTACGGTCTCAAGCTCAGCCGCTCCCATGAACGCCGCATCACCGATTACAACGTTGTCACCGATGGTCAGCGCGTGCAGAGGAGACGTATAAATATAATAGTAGAGTTTTGTTCCGTCCTCCAACGTATAGGAAGGAGGTGCAACCGTTTCGCTACCTGCAAAGAAGTTCGTTTCTCTGTCAAGGCGGAACGCATTGGCTTCGATGACGACGTTATTGCCGATCACAACGCTTGCAAGGCTCTTGCACTCTTGGAATGCACCAACGCCTACCGTCAAACCGTCGGGGATCTGGACGGAGGTCAGCGCGCTCAAGGCAAACGCATAATCGCCGATGCGGTTCAAACCGCTCAAACTCGGCAATGCGGTCAGCTTGGTGTTGTAGAAGGCATATCTGCCAAGCTCTGTCAAGGTACCCAAGGAAACGGAGCGCAAAGCCGTACAATCGGCAAATGCGAAATCGCCTACCTTAGTAATGCTCTTGGCAACGATTGCGGTGATCTTGTTGTTACCGGAGAATGCACCGTTTGCAATTGCGGTGATCTTTGCATCGTCAATTGCGATCTCACCGCCAACTGCGGGAGCAAACAACAGGATCTTGCTTCCCGTAGAATCCAACAAATAAGGCTTATTGCTTTGTGCAAAGAACACGGTATTGCCCGATTCAACGGTAAAACTCTTAACTGCGGTATTTTGGAATGCAAATTCACCGATGACCGCAACGTCCTTACCGATGGTCACGTTTTCAAGCTTGGTACAGCCGCTGAACGCACCTGCGGGAATGACCGCCGCGTTAATGGTGATCTGCTTGAGAGAGGTACAGTTTCTGAATACGTTTGCACCAAGCTTTAAGAGATCGGCATGGATCTCAACACTTGCCAACGAGGTGTTGTTTGCAAATGCATTTGCACCGATGGACTGCGCCGTTTCGGAAAGGATCAGCTTGGTCAGCTTGGTGTTGTTTGCAAACGCATTGTTTGCAATTGCCACCGCGCTGTTAAGGGAGAGAGTTCCCTTGAGTGCGCAGTTTTCAAATGCGCCTTGGTTGATCAACTGTACGTGCTCCAAGCCCTCAACGGTTTGCAACGAGGTACAGCCGTAGAATGCACCGTACTGAATGTGCTTTAAGGTAGAAGGCAAGGTTACCTTTTTCAAGGCTGTCAAATTTGCAAAGGCATACGCGCCAATGGTTTCAACACCCTCGGGAATAACAACCTCTTCAATGGTGTTATCACCAATATACCAAATCTTACTCAGCTCGGGATCTTCCTCGGTGATCTCGCTCGGATCCTTCATAACGTAATCGTAGTTGGAGAATGCGAACTGACCGATTTCGGTAACGGTAAGGTTGGACGGGAAATAAACGTATCCGCCGTTTCCGAAATAGTGTGTTAAGGACGAGCCTGTTGTAATAAAGGGATCCTTAACCTCAATATTGATGGTTTCGGAATAGTAGGTATTCTTCCCTGCCATGGTCACGCGAACGGTTACGGAAGCAAAGCCCTCGGCAACCGCCGTGATCTTACCGTTTGCATCAACGGTGACAAGCTTATCGTTACTCGACTCAAATACGACGCTGGTAATGTTGGGGAAATAAGCATCTAACTTATACCGCAACGTCACAGCCTCGGAAGGATACATCGAAAGATCGTAACGGCTTCCGGCGAAGAGTACCTCATCTCCCGTAATTCCGATATCTCGCTCATCGGAAGATAGGAAGTAATACGCCTTTTCGGTCTTATATCCCGTGAGATAGAAGTCATCCGTAACGGGGCGGTCGTATTTGCGGTAGCCCTCTTCCCCTTCTGCCAAAACGTGAACGGGAACGGAAACGACCTTGTTGGTAACGGGGTGACGGAAGGTGATCTTACTTTCACCCGAAGCAACTGCAATGATCTTGTTGTTTACAATGCGTGCAACGGAGGTGTTGGTGGAAGAAATGTTTGCCGTGAGAATGCCCCACTCGGTATTGGGATAAGCACCGAGATCCAACGTATAGACCTGATTGGGGCTGAGCGTGATCTCATCCTCGAGGAACCAAACGTCGGTGAATTCATCCGGCAAGGGGATCTCGTAGGTTGCGGTGTTCAGCGCGTAGTCGTAGCAGGCTACGGTAAAGCAGTTCTTGTTTGCGGAGTTGTTCTTGATATCGTAAATGTAATCGGTCAGCTCATATACCACGTAGGTCGTGGAGTTTGCCTCGGAGTAAACGGGAGTTACGTAGCCTTCGAAGGGATAGAGCACGTAGCCTTCCTCGGAAATACCCACGTAGCCGGGCTGAATACCCATTGCATAGTGATTATCGTAAACCGCGATCTTTGCGTAATATCTGGTCTCCTTTGCCGATTTATCATACTCGGTATAGAACTCACAGCCCGTTAAGGTGGGAGCCTGGAAGTCGGTGACCAGCGGGAACTCAAACGTATTGTTGAGATTGGTATCTCCACCGCCGTCTCCGTAATCAAGGTAGCCCTTCAGCTTTACGGTATAGGCGGTATTATTCTTCAAATTATAATCAGCCGCCGAGAACTCTACCTTAACGTTTGCGGGTGCGATCGGTCCGCCCTCTCCGTAGGATTTGCGGATATCCTTTTCGGTACGGGAGAAGATCACCTCACCCGTAGAATCCTCGGTAATGGTAATGTCGATGCTGCTTGCGTTACGCAAAAGTCCTGCCCAAACGTATCGCAAGGAGTTGATGGAGCCCTCTTGATTGGAGAGCGAGATGTATTTGCGATCTGCCGCGATCTTGGTAGCACCGGGCTTTTGTTGGAAGTAGTAAGAGCCGAGGTAGTTGACGTAATCGTCGTAAACACCGCCGATGGGACGGGTTGCATACGCATCGGGCAAGGTCTTATCCAACAGATCGATAGAGTCGTCCAATTCATCCTTATTGGTTGCGTAATAGTCCAAGTCGAACATAGGCGCTTTGGTCCAATCGCCGTAGAACGCCAAGTAAGGCACGTTGAGGTCAACCTCGGTGCCGCTGACGGCATTCAAGCAAATGTAGCCCTCTACGTACATACCGTTTTCAAAGGACTCATCCAGGTAGCGCTTGTCGGAATCGCTGAGCGTGATCTTGACGCAAACGTCGGCAGTCTCGCCCGCGTTTACCGTGATCTTGTTGCCGCTCTTGCGACCACCGCCGCTGACAGACGTGATCACGACCTGCGCGCCGTCCAGGATATAGCCTTCCTCGGTCACGGTCGTTTTGCCCTCGTGGGTCAGCGTTTCGCTCACGCCCTCGGACATAACGTAATAAGTCATATCGTAGGTCAAATCGGTCGAACCGAAGTTGACAACGGAGAACTTCAGCTCGTAAACGCCCTTCTTGGAAGGATCGTCACCAAGCTCGATCTTGGATTTGTCAAGAACCTCCTGCGTCAGTCGGTCATAGGTGCGAATGTACGCGGTGGTCTTGGAGGAGTTAACAAGGTTTGCCAAGCCTGCGCCCTGCTTTCTGACAGCATAGGGCAAGCCGTTTTTGTTCAAAATAATATCTGCGGTGGACATCATCAATTGGTTGACCAATGCGGTGATGGCAACCGGATCGTCTGCGATCTCGGGGAAATAATCGATCACATACTGACGGAGCAATGCAACGACACCGGATACGTTGGGCGTTGCCATAGAGGTACCGGAAATGCGGTCGTAATTCTGACCGGGAACCGCGGAGTAGATCGATCCGCCGTGTGCGGTGATCTCGGGCTTAATGCCCAGATTGGGAGAAGGACCCCAAGAGGAGAAATCGGAGATAAAGGGACCGGAGGTCTGCGAGCGGCTGATGACCAGCGTACCGCTCTTTGCGGCTGCCAGCATTTCACCGTCGTCCTGACCCATGGAGCAAACGGCAAGCGTTGCTTCACCGACGTTCATTTTGATGTCACCGGAGACGTTATTATAAATAATGATACCTGCCGCGCCCTTGTTTTGAGCAACGTTTGCTTTTTCCTCAAAGGTGGTAGAGCCACGCTGTACCAAAACGACCTTGCCGGTTACGTCCATTCCCGTATAGTCTGCGGAGCGTCCCGCACCGGGAACCGTTACGTACTCAATGGTCATGCTGTCCTTACCGAGCGGTAACAGATCGTCAAAGAAGTTCTTCTCCTCTGCTACGCGGTTGGTGGACTCAAGGAAGTAAAGGATCTTACCGTTGTAAAGCAGATAAGGGGTTTTGGTTCCGCTGATGGAAGCAACGCTGAGCGCGCCATCGTAGGTGGAAGGAGAACCTACCGTCGCACTGTCGGGATTGGAGGTCAAGCCCAAGTTACCGTTCTTCTCGGAGCCATAGGTGGAGTTAAAGCTGTTGGAAGCCGCAACGACCATGCTGATGCCCGCTTGTCTGACGCGGTCGTAAACGCCGGAAATCGCCTCTTTATCGGTCTCGCGGCTAAATCCGCAGGTAGTACCAATAGACATATTGATAACGTCAACGCCGAGAACCACACAATCCTCCAATGCATTGAGGATCCAGGAGGTACGCGCCGTTTCCATAACGTCGGAGAAGATCTTCATCTCAACGAGCTGTGCGTTGGGAGCAACGCCGGTGATCTCGTCATCCTTACCGGCAATGATACCCGAAACGTGCGTTCCGTGATGGCTGTTCAGAGGGTAAACCTCGGAATCCTGATCGGCATAGTCAAAACCGAACGGAACCTTTTGGTTGATAAAGACGTCGGAAGCAGTCAAGCCGCTTTGCAGCTTGGAGGCTACGGTATCCCCTACCAACGCGGTAACGTCGGCAAAGGTCAATCCGAGCTTGCTTTGGTCAGCCGTAAAGTTCTTGAGAGAAAAGGCACTGTGATAGTAATCAAGACCCGTATCCAGAACCGCAACGACCATGCCCGTTCCGTCGTATGCAAAATCGGAGCTGTCGAAAATACCGGTTTCGTAAACGGAGACCTTGTTTTCGATCAACTGCGTTTCTGCCTTGTTGTAAACCTCGCCCACGATTGCAGTACCGCGATCGCCGAGCGTTTGACACAAGGATGCAAAATCCTTTGCCGTGATGAGCACCTCAAATCCGCTGAGGACGACCGAGTAATCGGCGCCGCCGATGTACTTGATGCCTGCCTTATCAAAGCTCTCTAAAATTTGAGCCTTGTCCTGCTTGATGCTTGCCTGAAACGCATTTGCCTCCTCGGTCAAGGTATATTCGCCAAAGGAGAGTGTGGTTGCCGCATCCTCATACTCGTCCAACAAGCATCTGTCATCGGTACGAATGATGATGGAGACGGTGTCGGTAGATGCCACGGACGAGGGCAGCTGATACATAACCGAGGAATCGATGTAATTCATCATTCCCGTATCCAGCTTGCCTTCAAAGAGGCGAATACCGGAAACGTCGCCCTGCGTGCCTCCAAGGGAGAACGCGGAGAGCAGCGTTGTAACAACGACGATCAGCACCAGTGCTAGCGTTGTCAGTTTGATCCATGTTTTCTTTTTTGCCATTTTTTTGATCCTTCCAAGTTTGTTTGATCTTTGTTTTCGTCAAATAACCCAAATTGTCGCATACGGCATTTATTGTACCATATTCGAGAAGAAAAATCAAGTATTTTTTGTAAATATATATTTTTTTGTAAATTTTTTGTTTGGGTATTGATTTTTGACAAAAAGTATGGTATTCTATAAAATGGTTTTTTATGCCGACATTCTAAATGCGCATTATGAGAAAAAAAATAATTTACGGGAGAACAGTAAAATGAAAAACGCAACTCGCAAATTCTCGTTCCTGATGGCGCTCTTGCTGCTTTTGACTTCGCTTGGCGGAGTTTTGACAAGCTGCAACTTCCCCACCAACAATGAGGAAACCACCACCTCCGATCAAACGGAAGATCAACCCGGCGACGGTAACGCCATCACCTACAAGGTGCACATCAATACCGCCGGCGGAATGGATCTCAAGGGTATTACCGTTAAGATCCACACCGAGGAAAACGGATACATCGTAACCGATCCGATCGCCACCGATGAAACCGGAACCTCCTCCTTTACCCTTCCCCGCAGCAACCAATATTACGTAGCCTTGAGCACCGTTCCGGAGGGCTACGCTTACGAGACCCGCTATGATTTCAACGGCTCCGTTTGTGAGATCACTCTTACCTCCTCCGTCATTCAAGAAGAGGTCGAGTATGAGGACGAGATGTACAAGCTCGGCTCCGTTATGCACGATTTTGAGTTCACCGACGTGGACGGAAACACCTACGTGCTTTCCGAAATTCTGGAAGAAAAGAAGTGCGTGCTTCTGAACTTCTGGTACACCACCTGCACCTACTGCATTCAGGAGTTCCCCCTCTTGGACGATGCATATCTGAACTACTGTGACGACGTTGAGGTTCTGGCGCTCAACAATTACGGTGACACCAAAACGGAAATTCGCGAATTCCAGGCACAGCACGAGCTTTCTTTGCCTATGGTTTACGACGAAACGATGCTGATGTATGCATTCGACTACTCTGCTTTCTCCAGCATCGGTTATCCCATCTCCGTTGTAATTGACCGTTACGGCGTTGTGTGCATGATCGAAGTCGGCGCAATTTTGGACGACTCCGGATTTGCAAACGTATTCAAGCATTTTACCGCTGCAAACTATCAGCAAAAGCTGTTTACCGACCCCAGCGAATTGACCCCCACCGAAAAGCCCAACGTTGATATGCCCTCCTCCGAGGAGATCAATGCGGCTATCAGCGCAGATAATTTTACCGCAACCTTTTTGCCCGAGACGACCGAGGGCGTTGAGGAATTCTGCTGGCCCTTTGTTATCACCGAAAAGAACGGCGAAACCTGTATCGCCGCTTCCAACTCCAAAAAGAACTATTCCTACGCGGCTCTGCACGCTACGCTCAACCTGAAAAAGGGCGATGCCGTTGCATTTGACTACTTCTCCTCCACCGAGGAAAATTCCGACGTTCTTTACACCCGAATCGACGACGTAAACATTTGTCAGATCTCCGGTGTGAACGATACCTGGAAGACCTGCTACACCTTTGTTGCTGCCGAGGACGGCGAATACAGACTTTCCTTCTGGTATATCAAGGACTCCTCCACGCACACCGGCGACGATTCCGTATATATCAAAAATTTGCGCATCGTTCCCGAAAATAAGGTTGACGTTCCCACTTATATTCCCCGTTTTTGCGCAACCAATCCCACGGCTTCGATGGATGAATATCAGTCTTACTCGACGATCGTTTACAACGAGACCGACGGCTACTATCACATCGGAACCGCAAATGGCCCGCTCCTTTTGGCAGACCTTCTCAACCCCACGCTCTTTAACAACGGCGCATACACCGTTTACGAATACGTTCAATTGGGTGAATTCGACACCGCAACCTCCAACGCGTTGACCTCTTATGCAAACTACTCCTCCAACGGTACGATCAACGGCCTTTGCTCGGTCAACCAGGAGCTGAAGGAGCTGTTGCAAAAGGTTTCCGACACGGTCGGCTTTAGCAACGACGAAAACGCTTGGCTGCAAATTTGCAAGTATTACGAAGCTTACGGCACAAACGGCGTGCAATTGGAGGATCCCATTAAGGGGCTTGCAAACCACTCCGCTTTTACCGCAGTAGAAGGAGCGGATAACGAGGTCAATTACGACGGTCGCTTGCTGATGCCCCGCGGATTCCGTTATCGCTTTACCCCCTCTAAATCCGGCGTTTATCAGATCCTTTCCAACAGCGAATACGCGGTTGAGGCTTGGATCTTTACCGATGCCGATATCAGCGGCCCCAGCTACGAGTATGAGCGCTTGGAAAGAACCTATGAGGATACGCTCAACTGCAAGATCATCATTTACCTCGAGGCAGGCAAAAACTACTATATCAACATTGCATTCTACGATTTTTATCAGGCAGGCAAATTCACCTTTACGGTTGATTACCTTGGTGAGACCTATCAGAATTTCTGCTACGGCTCCGGCGGTTCCTTTACCTCCCGTGATGAAAACGACATGAGCGAATATAACCTTATCCCCGGCGGTATTGAGGTTGCACTCGGTGCGGACGGCTTCTACCACCAGCTTTATAAGGACGGTACGCTCAACCCCACCATTCTTTACGCAGACTTTACCGATTATACGCCTTTGTTTAACCAGACCCTTGAAAGAATGATCGACATGGGCGGCTTTGATTTTACCTACAGCGACAGAGACGTATTTATTCTCGATCTGATCGAAAAGCACGGCAAGGGTGACGCCTTCCAGGCTGCTTTGCGTCAGGAATGGGGCGACGCTACCATTGAGGACGAAAACGGCAACGTGATCTCCCTGTTTGACAGCTACTATGAGCTCTTCAAGGTTGACGAGGTTCTGCAAGGTATTTACCATGGCTCCGGCGACGACAAGACCGAGTGGGTTCGTGCATACATGAACGCCAACATCATTTTGAACAACGAGGAGCACCCCGAATTGAACGGTTGCGTTCCGTTGACGCAAGAGCTTGCAGAGGTTCTGCAATTACTGTTGAACAAATACACCTTTAAGGTGGATAAATCCTGGACTAAGGTTTGCTGCTACTATCAGCAGTTTGGTCCCGATGTTCCCGAAGCATAAAAAAGGGGCATACGAAAATGAAAAAATTGCAACAACGTTTTACTTTATTCCTTCTTCTCTGCCTCAGTGCGGCAATGCTCTTCTCTTGTATGGGCGATCATACCGAGACCACCGAAGCAGAAACCACCACTGCCCCCGATGAATCTTCCGTTCCGGAAGGCATGATGGAATGCACCGTAAGCGTTTCCGATTATTTCGGAAACGCTATGGCTGGCATCAACGCGCTGATCAAGCGCGGCGGTACGATCATTCAAACGATTGACCTCGGCAACGACGGTGCCGAAACCTTTTTGCTGGAAAAAGGAAATTATACCGTTATTTTTGAAAAGCAGGAAAAGCCCGCACAAACGCAGTATTGGAATTACGATTTCAAATACGATGAAAATGCGGCAACGCTTTCCGAATCCTCTACCGAGCTGCACGCTACGCTTTATCAAAAGGCAAACGGCAAGGAGGACGTTACCTTTGTTGACGTAGATCAAACGGAAAAATCCTCCCGTATCACCTCCGGTGCCTACACGGTGACCCTGAACACCGGTGCCAACTACTTTACCTTCCGCCCCTCGCAGGCAGGTATTTACGAGGTCTCCTACGTTTCCACGGCAGATGCGATCATCTCCTATCACGGTGCGCCCACTTGGGGGTATCTGGAGCCGCTTGAGGTTGCTGAAAACAAAATCTTGACCGTTACCGTTGAGCCTTACAACATCGGAGAGGACGAAATGTCCACTACCCCCTTCGTATTCTGCTTCAACTCTCAGTCAACCAAAAAGGAAAGCTTTACCATCGTGTTTAAAAAGGTGGGAGAGCCGCCCAAAAATCCCGCAAACGAGCCGTGGGAGTCTTATCTCAACCCCAACGAAATTGCAAGCTTTACCCTGCCTGCAAACGCTACCTTGACCAACGTTGATATTTTTGACAAGGATCTCAAGGTCGTTTTCAACGATAGTGACGGCTACTATCACCTTGGCAGTGCAAACGGTCCGCTGATCATGATCAGATTGACCTCGGCAAGCGAATATTTGGAAAGCTTCTTTACCATTTGTAACACCACAAGACTTGGTACTTATATTTACGATGACCAAGGCAATTTTGTCAAAAAGCAACAATTTAACAGCTTGATTTACCAGTACACCGGCGCGCCCGATGAAAACGGTACCTTGATACAGGGTTCGGGACACTACGATTCCAAAACCGGCGTTTATCCCTTGGATCAATACCTTGCTTACGCAATGCAAGCATTTGGAGGACACATGGGCTGGTGGGATGCAACGCATCCGCAGTACATTTTTGGTGAGGTCGATGCCGACGGCACGCGGATCAATCAAGAAATTGCATGGCTGTTTGCTTGCTGCTACGTGGCAGAATAAATTCCACATGATTTTGGAGGAACTATGAAAATTACGAAACAGTATATTTCCCTTTTGTTGGTTGTTTGTATGCTCTTTTCGGTTTGCATGATCGCATCCTGCAACGGAAACAGCGGAAACACCGATACGGAGAACAACGGTGACGTTACCACCACTCTTGATGAAGAAACGACCACCGCAGAACCCAACGACGGAAAGGTCGTTTACACCGTAACCGTTGTAGATAACAATGGAGACCCGATCGAGGGCGTTCGCGTTCAGCTTTGCGTTGGCGGCACTTGTATGCCCATGCCCAAGGCTACCGATGCAAACGGCGTTGCAACCTCTCGCCGCATGGATCCTCAGGATTATGAGGTCAGCGTAACCAAGGCAGACGGTTATCAATTTGATACCAACACCAAGTATCACTTTGAAGCAGGCTCCACTTCGATGGAGATCACCCTTATCGCAGAAGAAGGCTCTCTTGCAAATCCCCTCTTTATCTCCGAAAACACCGGCACGGTAACCGTTGAAGATGAAAAGATCTATTACATCGCCTTCCGCAACGGTGCCGGCAAAAAGTTTATTGTAAACGATGCAAACGCGGTTCTCCACTATAACGACCAGACCTACACGCCCGATAACAGCGGCAAGATCCTGATCGAGCTCGTTGCAACCGCAGGAGACACAAAAAAGCCTATCGTCATCGGCTTTTCGGCAAAGAATGAGACAACCTCTACCTTTGCTTACGTTATTGAATCCGATCCCGGTACGGCAGATAACCCCTACACCCTGACCGATTTGAATAAGTCGGAGGCCAAGCGGTCTTAGGAAG
>JAZQYE010000137.1:0-16582 GCA_045633385.1 Eubacteriales bacterium
CATTCCTTCCCGTTGCTTGTTCGGTTACCGCTCCGAGTTTTTGACGGCTACCCACGGTGAGGGCGTCATCAACACCATTTTTGACGGCTATGCACCGCACCGCGGTGAGATCGCTATGAAGTTTACCGGCTCGCTGATTGCGTCCGAGGCGGGTGAAACAACGCGCTACGGTCTGTACAATACGCAGGAGCGCGGACAGCTCTTCGTTGGCCCTCAAACGCAGGTCTATGAGGGTATGATCGTCGGTGAAAACCCGAAGAACGACGATATTGCTGTCAACCCCTGTAAGAAAAAGCAGTTGACGGCGATTCGTTCTGCAGGTGCGGACGAAAAGCTTTTGCTCACTCCTGCCAAGATATTTACTCTGGAGGAGGCGATCGAGTATATCACCGACGATGACCTGATCGAGGTCACGCCAAAGTCGATCCGTCTGCGCAAGAAGATCCTCAATACCGAACTGCGTATGAAGGAAATGATGCGTAAGCGCCGTGAGCTGGAGGCTCAAAAGAAGTAATTTTTGAAGAACCGCGGGGGGACTCTTTTTCGCAAAAAAAGGGTCCCCCGTACTCATTTCAAAACGCCCTTTGCAGGGAGCATGGCAAGTACGTCGAGCCCCCGAAACGCAAATGCGCTTCGGGGGCTCGTTGGTTATTTTGTGCTTTTTAGGTTACCAATAAAATCCTAATTTTTTTCCCAATGGGCAAAGTCTCTTGCCGTTTTAAAGTAGGTAGCATTTTTGACCGGATCGGTTACATCTATGGGGGTTCCGGTTATATCATAGGAGTCGTCGTAAGCAAGCCAATTGTTGGTGTCTTCCAGCACGATGCTTCCCAAGTTGGTGCAATCTCTAAAAGCACGAGCTCCAATCGACTTTACAGACTTTGGAATGGTAATGCTGACCAATCCGGAGCAGTTCTCAAATGCTCCGAGGTCAATACGAGTAACTGTTTGAGGAATTTCAATATTCTGCAAACGCCAACAATTAGCAAAAACGTACGCTTTTATCTCGGTAAGACCTGACGGCAGCTTGATGTTTGTAAGATATTTACACTTTTCAAACGCTCTTGATAGAATTTTTTCAACACTGTCCGGAATGGTAATTGACGTAATACCGCAATTAGAAAATGTGTCCGCTCCAATATATGTGACTCCTTCCGGAATGAAAATTTCAGTAATGGAACTGCAATTTACAAACGCAAAATCCCCAATTTCTGTAACTTCATCCGGAATGGTGAGAGAGGTTAAAAGTTGATTGTTCAAGAATAATTTTGTTGCGAAATTCGTAGGGTTAGCATCTGCCGTACGGAACTTGATTTTGCACCAAGCAGTTAAATTGGAAATGTAAACATACCTAATTTTATAGCAGGAAAAGAAAGCATTTGCATCAACTTTTTGAACAGTATCGGGAATTGTAATCTTTTCAAGATTGGAGCATTCATAAAACGCCTCTTTTCCAATTTCGACAATCCCTTTCGGGAGAGTGACACTTCTTATTGTGTCGCATTTTTTAAATGCGCCTTCTGCAATGGCGACCACGGGATATTTTCCAATATAAGTCGGGATGTAAACGTCGGTGTCTTTACAGGTGCCAATTCCCGTAATGATGCAAGTGACGCTTTCATCGGTTACAATGTGGTCGTATTCGAGATTGTCGGAGCCAACTGCCGGAACGTACGTGTCTACCAAAACGTGAGCGCAATTTTTGCAGGTGTGAGTGGTATAGCCGTCTGTTGTTTTTGTCGGCGGCGTTACGCTGTCCTCGTAATCGTGGCTTTTTAAATCAAGATATTTCGTTTCGGTGTAATCACAATTCTTTTTCGTGCAATTTCGAATCATTTCACCTTGCTTGGAGCAGGATGATTCAGAGATCTGCTTCCATTCGTCCAAAACGTGCTCATGGTCGGCGTTTTTGCAAGATGCCATACAAAAAAGCAGGGAACACAACAATAAGACAAGAAAAGCAATTTTATGCATTTGATGAACCTCCATGGTGAGTATGTTGTATCCATTATATCATGATTTTTTTTATTTGTCAACATTATATCATGATTTTTTTTATTTGTCAACCGAAATTGCTTTTTAATTGACAAGACATATGCAAAACATATATAAAATGCGCAAAAAATGATGCGCTTCTATTGACACGTGCATCAAAATATGGTACAATAATAAAGATTTTTTGTCGAAATAAGAAAGTGAGAAGAAATGGAAGAAGTAAAGCAATCCCGTGAAAATAAAATGGGTACGATGCCCGTTCCGCGCCTGCTGTTCGGTATGTCTATGCCCATCATTATCTCCATGCTGGTACAGGCGTTGTACAACATCGTGGACTCGGTATTTGTGGCATCGTTTGATAATCTGGCAGGTACGGCGGCGCTGACCATGGCGTTCCCCATTCAAAACCTGATGATCGCGGTATCGGTTGGTCTTGCGGTCGGCATGAACGCATTGCTCTCACGCTCGTTGGGGCAAAAGGATTTTGACCGCGCCGACAAAATTGCCGGGCAGGGCTTTTTCCTGACCTTTTGCGGCTACCTGCTCTTTTTGATCATCGGACTGTTTCTCGTTCGCCCGTTCGTGTTCGTTCAGGTGGGCAGTGAGTCGCTCAGTGCGCAATACGGTGTCGATTATCTCACCATCGTTTGCGTTGGCTCGTTTGGTATCTTCGTGCAGGTCACGGGGGAGCGCTTACTGCAATCTACGGGCAAAACAATGTTGAGCATGCTGACGCAGGGCGCGGGTGCAATCGTCAACATCATTCTCGACCCCATTATGATCTTCGGCTTGCTCGGGTGCCCTGTCATGGGTGTCAGAGGTGCGGCAATTGCTACCATCATTGGTCAATTCGTTTCCGGCGCGCTGGCACTTCTTTTCAACGTCAAGTATAACAAAGAGATCAACCTGCGCTTGAAAAATCTGTTGCCCGACGGCAAGCTGTTGGTCGAAATTCTGATCATCGGCATTCCTGCGGTTTTGATGCAGGCGATCGGTTCGGTCATGACCTTTTGCATGAACAAGGTGCTTATCTCCTTTCCGAGCGTGGGAGAGATCGCCATGAACGTATTCGGCGTTTACTTCAAATTGCAGAGCTTTATTTTGATGCCCATCTTCGGCTTGAACAACGGCATGGTGCCGATCATCGCCTACAACTACGGCGCAAAACAGCGTGAGCGTGTTATCAAGACCATTCGGCTTTCCATGATCTGCGCGGTCGGATATATGCTGTGCGGACTTGCCGCATTCCAGATCATTCCCGACCAATTGCTTTCCATTTTCAATGCAGGGGAGGAGATGCTGGCAATCGGTCGCGTGGCGTTGCGTACCATCAGCATCAGCTTTGTGTTTGCGGGCTTTTGTATCGTGACATCCTGCGTTTGTCAAGCGTTGGGCAAGAGCGTTTACAGCCTTTTGACCAGCGTGGGCAGACAGCTTTTGGTGCTGATCCCTGCGGCGTATTTGCTCTCACTTTCGGGCAACGTCGATCTCGTTTGGTGGGCGTTTCCTATTGCGGAAATCGTCAGCTTGGCGCTTTCGCTGACCTTTATGCTCCGCGTGCTCAAAAAGACCATGCCCAAAACCAATGAATTGCCCACGGTATGAAAAAGGGCGATTGATCAACTTGTATCACAAAGGTTCTGTAACAAATGTTTATGCGCTTGTTGCAGAGCCTTTCTTGTGCGAAAAAATGCGCCGACTTTTGCAAAAAAAAGCAAAAAACACTTGACTTTTTTGCGATTGTGCGGTACAATAATAATGTATATTCTTTTTTTGGAGGAGAAAAACGCATGATCCGAAGTATGACGGGATTCGGTCGTTGCCGCGAGACGGTTGACGGGTTGGATATTACGGTAGAGATCAAATCGGTCAACAGCCGCTTTTTGGATCTTTCCGCCAAGATCAGCCGCGCGTACGGCTATCTGGAGGAACGTATCAAGCCCTATTTGATGGGGCGCGGAATCAGCCGCGGTAAGGTAGATGTGTGGATCTCGGTAGAGGTTATGGATTCGGGCAGTGTGGAGATCACCACCGACGAGGGCTATCTCAAGGGCTATCTCAACGCGCTGTACGAGCTGCGCGACCGCTACGGTCTGCGCGATGATATTTCGGTGATGAGCGTTGCACGCAATCAAGAGATCTTTCAGATCAAAAAGCCCGAGGAGGACGTTGAGCGCGATTGGGCTCGCGTTTCTGCCGTTTTGGAAAAGGCGACCGCCGCATTTTTGAACGTGCGCGCACGCGAGGGCGAGAGTTTGGCGCGTGACCTGCGTTCCAAAATGGATAGCATTCGCGTGGCGGTCGATCGTATCGAGACGCTTTCGGCATCGGATATCGGCAGCTACCGCGAGAGATTGGCAGAGCGCATTCGCGAGGCGCTCAAGGATAATCAGATCACGCCCGACGAGACCAGACTTTTGACCGAGTGCGCCATTCACGCCGACAAGGTGGCGGTAGATGAGGAGCTGGTACGCCTGCGCACGCATTTTGATTCCTTTGAGGAGATTCTTGCAAGCGGCGAGCCGGTTGGCAGAAAGCTGGATTTTTTGATGCAGGAAATGAACCGCGAGATCAATACCACGGGCTCCAAGTGCTCCGATGCGCAAATCGCGCGCATTGTGGTTGACGTTAAGTGCGAGCTGGAAAAGATTCGTGAGCAGATCCAAAATTTGGAGTGATCTCAAAGGAGAAGATAGAAAAACATGAGATTTATCAACGTAGGATTTGGAAATATGGTAGCGGCGGAGCGCATCGTAGCGATTGCAAGCCCCGACTCCGCACCCATGAAGCGCTTGGTCCAGGACTCCAAGGACGATGGCAGAGCCATTGACGTGACCTGCGGCAGACGTACCCGCGCGGTCATCATCACCGATTCGGAGCACGTCATTCTCTCGGCTATACAAACCGAGACCATTGCAAATCGCTTGGAGAATAACGCCGCGGCAGAGGATGACGATCCGGACGCGGAAATAGGAGGTTGAACGTGAGTAAGGGATTGTTGATCGTGCTTTCGGCACCGTCCGGAAGCGGAAAGAGCACGGTGCGTGAGGCACTGATGAAAAAAGAGGATTTCGCATACTCGATCTCGGCAACAACGCGCTCGCCCCGCACGGGTGAGAGTGACGGAGTGGATTACTGGTTCGTCACGCGTGAGCAGTTTGAGGAAAAGATCAAAAACGGCGAAATGCTGGAGTACACCACATACAACGGCAATTATTACGGCACGCCCTTGCACGAGGCAATGCGCGTGGTCAACGCAGGCAGAAACCTGATTTTGGAAATTGAGGTCGAAGGCGCGATGAACGTCAAAAAGATGTACCCCGAGGCGGTACTCATCATGCTGTTGCCTCCCTCGTTTTCCGAGCAGGAGCGCCGCTTGCGCAGTCGCGGAACCGAGACCGAGGAGGTCATTCTCGGCAGACTCAACCGCACGTACGAGGAGATGAATTATTATCCCAACTACGATTACATCGTTTACAACCGCACCGTAGATGCTTGCGTTGACGATATGCTTTCTATCATCCACGCCGAGCAAAGTGCCATTAAGAGACACCCCGAGGTTCCCGAAGAATACTTCAAGCAGTAACGAGCCTCACCCCCAACACAAGTATATTTTTGCAGAAATAAGGAGATAAAGAACTATGTTGCATCCCACTATTGAAGAATTGACGCGCGGCCAGTACAACCGTTACGAGCTGGCACTTGCTACCGCAAAGTGCGCTCGCCTGATCACCGACGAGTACGTTCGTCAGCACGATGCTGCCGAAAAGTCCATGACGGGTAACAAGGAGACCGACCGTCCCCTGAACACCATGATCGATAAGGAGTTGCGTGACGAAAAGGCTGTTCACGTAGCCGTTAACCGTTTGTACAACGGTGACTACGAGATCGACCTGCACGTCAGCGAAACGCAGGCAAGAGAGGCTGCCGAGGCGGCGGCGCGCGCCGAGCTGGAGGCACAGCTGGCAGCAGAGGCAGAAGAGGCTGCTGTTGAAGATGCGGCAGAGGCTGCAGAAGAAGCAGAGACCGAAGCACCTGCCGACGAAGCAGACGTTGCAGAGGACGCACAGTAAGTGCGGAAAAGACCTTGAATTGTTATGCGGGCGTATGCCTGTTAGACAATCCGTTTGCGATCGACGGTATCTATGACTACGCAATACCGAAGGAGCTGGAGGATGAGGCGCGCGTCGGCTCGTTCGTTACGGTTCCGTTCGGTACTGCCAATCATCGGCGCTTGGCGTTGGTGATGGAGCGAAAGGAGCACTCCTCGTATCCCGAGACAAAGGCGATCCTTTCGGTATGTCCGGAGCAGATGTTTTTAAACGAGGAGATGCTGGGACTGTGCTCTTTTATGAAGCTGCGCACTCTTTGCACCACGGGAGATGCCGTCAGGGCAATGATCCCCGCATCTGCACTGTCCCGTTTGGTCACAACCTATCGGCTCACCGCGGAACACATAACGACAAGCTCCGACGACATTCCATCGTCGGATTTGTTCGTATATGAGTACCTGCGCGAGCACGGTGAAATCGAAGCAGATGCTCTGCGCCACCACTTTGGCGCGGGTGTTGAGCTTCGTCTCAAACGCTTGTGCACCTTGGGCTACGTGCAAAAAAACGTGGTCTTGTCCGAGGCAAGCGGCGAAAAGCACGAACGCGTGTGGAGCGTTGCTTTTTCACGCGACGAGGCTTATGCTCTGATCGACGGCGAGACCGTTCATGACGTCAAGCTGACGTCGGCGGCGCAAAAGAACGTCGTACGCGTCCTTTTGGAGAGTGACGTACCCATGACGGGGAGCGAGCTTCGCGAGCGTGCGGCGGTAACCGATGCCCCCTTGCGTACCTTGCAGGGCAAGGGCGTTTTGCAGGTGCGTCAGGTGCGTGCCGAGCGAAACCCGTACGGCACGGCAAAATTCTTGGGGCAAACGCCCATTCACCTCAACGACGAGCAAGCAAAGGCACTTGAAACGCTTTCGGCACTCGCATTTTCGGGCGAGGCAAAGGCGGCACTCCTGCACGGTGTTACGGGGAGTGGTAAGACCTGCGTGATGCTCTCCCTGATCGACCGACTGCTCGAAAAAGGGAAGGGCGTGATCGTGCTTTTGCCCGAAATTGCGCTCACACCGCAATCGGTCTCCATCTTTTGTGCGCGCTACGGCGATCGCGTGGCGGTCATTCACTCCGCGCTTTCTACGGGGGAACGCTACGACGCTTATTGCCGCATTCGAGACGGCAGAGCCGACGTGGTTATCGGAACGCGCTCGGCGGTGTTCTCGCCCGTTCAAAATCTGGGCGCGATCATCATCGACGAGGAGCAGGAGCACACCTATAAATCCGATCAAAATCCAAAATATCACGCCAAGGACATTGCGCGCTACCGTTGCGCGTACCATAAGGCGTTGATGCTTCCCGCGTCGGCGACCCCGTCCTTGGAGAGCTATCAAAAGGCAAAAGAAGGCGTTTATACGCTTGTCTCGCTCAAGCACCGCTTTGGCGGTGCAAAGCTTCCGCGTGTAGAGATCGCGGATATGCGGCACGAGGTGCAGGCGGGCAGTCTCTCTCCCCTTGGAGAAAAACTGATGGGAGAGCTTTGCCGTGTCACGGCGGCAGAGGAGCAATCGGTGCTCTTTATCAATCGCCGCGGCTACAATCATTTTGTCAGCTGTCGCAGCTGCGGTGAGGCGGTCACCTGCCCCTCCTGCTCGGTTGCCATGACCTACCACACGCGCAAGGGCACGTGGAGCGAGGGGGATCTCGTTTGCCATTGGTGCGGCAGACACATGCCGCTGCCCAAGGCTTGTCCCGCTTGCAGCTCGGAGCACCTTGCACGCATGGGTTTTGGCACGCAACGGGTAGAGGAGGAGCTTCAGGTGCTCATGCCCCGGGCGCGCATTTTGCGCATGGATACCGACACCACCTCCACCAAGCTTGCGTACGACGATATGCTCAGCCGTTTTCGCGCACACGAGGCAGACGTCCTGCTCGGCACGCAAATGGTCACCAAGGGGCATGATTTTCCAAACGTTACGTTGGTGGGCGTATTGCTTGCTGATGCGTCGCTCTATCTGGACGATTACCGTGCTTCAGAGCGTACCTTTGCCATGCTGACGCAGGTCATCGGTCGCGCAGGCAGAGCAGAAAAGGAGGGCTTGGCGGTCATTCAGACCAACAATCCCGACAGCGACGTCATTCGCTTGGCGTGTGAGCAGGACTATGAGGGCTTTTATCAGCGTGAGATCCGCTTGCGTAAGCTCTTGACCTTTCCCCCGTTTTGCGACATTGCGTTGCTGACGCTGACGGGCGCGTACGAGACCGAGCTTCTCCGCGCCACCGCACAAGCGGCACAATTGCTCAAGGAATTGACAGCGGGCGAATATCGCGACGTACAGTTCGTGACCTTTGGTCCGTTTGAAGCACCCGTATATCGGGTGGATAATAAATACCGTATGCGTATGGTGCTCAAGTGTAAGCTGACGCGCCGTACTTACGCCATGCTGGCGGAGCTGCTTTGCACCTTTGGTCAAAAGATCAGCAAAAAGGTAACGCTGAGCGTGGATCTCAACCCGTCTAATTTGTAAAAAGTGAGGATACTGTTATGGCAAAATTAAAGATCGTAAAATACGGCGACGATACCCTGCGTAAGGTATGCCGCCCCGTGGAGCAGATCACGCCCCGCATCGTAACGCTGTTGGACGATATGATCGAGACCATGCGTGATGCAGACGGTTGCGGACTTGCCGCACCGCAGGTAGGCATTTTGCGCCGCATCGCCGTGGTAGAGGTCGAGGAGGGTAAGCCGATCGAGCTGATCAATCCCAAAATCATCGCCTTTGCAGGTGAGCAGAAGGAGCAAGAGGGCTGTCTTTCCGTTCCCGGTCGTTGGGGCATTACCAAAAGACCCAAGCACGTAACGGTGCGCGCCATGAACCGCAAGGGCGAGTGGTTTGAGGTCAGCGGAAGCGATCTTCTGGCACGCGCTTTTTGCCATGAGATCGACCATTTGGACGGCAAGCTTTTTATTGACGAGATGATCGAGGAGATCAAGGCATGAGCATGAAGATCCTGTTTATGGGCACGCCCGACTTTGCGCTGTTCTCTTTGCGCGCATTGGTCGAGGCAGGAGAAAACGTCATTGGCGTTGTAACACAGCCCGATAAGCCCAAGGGAAGAGGATACGCACTCACGCCGCCCCCCGTTAAGGTCTATGCAATCGAGCAGGGGCTGCCCGTTTATCAGCCCAACACCCTGCGCGGTGAGGAGTTTGCAAGCCTGTTGGCAGAGCTGGATCCCGATCTGATCATCGTTGTGGCGTACGGCAAAATTTTGCCTGCGAACGTATTGGAGTATCCCAAATACGGTTGCATCAACGTGCACGGCTCGCTCCTGCCCGCATATCGCGGAGCGGCACCCATGCAACGCGCCATTATGGAGGGGCAAGCCGAGACCGGCGTTACCACCATGATGATGGACGTCGGACTCGATACGGGAGATATGCTTTTGATTGGCAAGGTCACTGTTGAAGAAAACGATAACTTTGAGAGCATTCACGATAAGCTCGGGGCTTGCGGAGCAGATGTGCTTTTGCAAACGGTCGATGCAATCCGTGCGGGAACGCTTGCGCGCATTCCGCAGGACGGCAGTCTTGCAACCTACGCCGCAAAGATCGAAAAGTCTGATTGCTTGATCGATTTTGCAAGATCGGCAAAGGCAGTACACGATCAGATCCGCGGACTCTCTCCCATTCCGCTTGCATTTACCTACACACCCGACGGCAAAATGCTCAAGGTGACCGCCGCCGAGGTTGCAAAAAGCGAGGGAGAACTCGCACCTGCGGGTACGGTGCTCTCCTTGGCAGGCGGCAAGATCGAGGTTGCATGCCAAAGCGGCTCGGTAGCACTTTTATCGGTGCTTCCCGAGGGCAAAAAGAGAATGGCGGCAGCCGATTTTATCAACGGTCGTAAGATTGCAGTTGGAGACGTGCTGACCGCGCCCGAGGCATAAGAGGGGTTTGATATGCAAGAAGTAACGATTTTAGATCTCAAACAAACAAAGGGGCGCATTCTCGGTGTCGATTTTGGCGATACCCGTACAGGTCTTGCCGTGTCGGATGCAAGCCGCTTTCTGGCGTCGGGTATTGGCTACGTCAGTCCCGGCGGCATTCAAAAAACAGCCGATAAGGTCGCAGAGGTCGCACGGGAGCAAAAGGTCTCCGCCATTGTGGTGGGGCTCCCGAAGAATATGGACGGCTCGGAGGGCTTTCGCGCCGACCGTTGCCGTGAGTTTGCAGATCTGTTGCGCCAACAATTGGAGGACGTACCCGTTGCCATGATCGACGAGCGTATGACCACCATGAGTGCCTCGCGTTATCTCAACGAGACCAATACCCGAGGACAAAAGCGCAAGGGCGTGATCGATACGCTTTCGGCGCAGATCATTTTGCAAAACGCGCTCGACCGCCTCAAAAATTAAGGACAAAAAGCCACAAGTTTTTTTCGCAACGAGCGATCAAGGAGATAATATATGGCAACTAGACGCACGGTGCGCCGCGTGGGGCGCATCATCAAAATGAGCTTTACCGCACTGCTGTTTGGTGTGTGCATCATTCTTTTGTGGCGCGTGTTCTCCTCGGGAGATCCCGATTCGGTCAAGTCCCTCGCGCCAAACGAGAATTTGTGTCAGGCTTACGAGGAGCATGGAGACGCGCTGATCCTGCAATATCAGCTTCAGGATTCCATTACCTTGGCAGCGCATAACCGCGGTTATTTTTCAATTACGCAGTACGTGTTCATTCCCGAGGCAAAGCAGGTGCAATTGGTCTTTCGCTACAACAACAGTACCATCCAGCACCTTGCAACCGACTACGGCTTAAAGGAGATTCCATCCAAGGACGAGCATTTGTTTGAGGTGACGCTCGTTACCACCACCGACAAAACTCCCGACAATACTGAGGATAACGCCGATTTGGCCGCGCTTGAGATGCAACGCTATCACGCCACGAGCTACGAGCGCGACACCACCGCGCTGTACACCTATTACCGGTACGTGTTCGACGGCGTTGAGATCACCGGCGATATGCTGTTTGTAGATGCCGACGTTTATTACGTTGAGGATATTCAATACGAGGAATACGCCTACGGTACGCTCCGCCTGTACGACGATCAATCCAATTGGGTCGCTTACCGCATGACCAAGGCAGACCGCGCGGCGTTGACCAAAAAAGAGAACGAATAAGTAAATTTCTAAAGGAGAGCTGTAACATGAACGTTTCTTATATGCATGAAAGCGTCCGCTTGACGGGACGCTGGGATACGAGCACGCCCTACTGTGCAACCGCAACCGCTACCGGTTCCTACGTGGAGTTCGCCTTTGAGGGGCGTATGGCGGTGGCAAAATTCGATATCGTTTCCAACGCAGAGCCGCGCTTGCATCTTTGGGTGCAGGTGGACGGTGGCGCAATGGTGGAGGCAGAGGTCGATTCCTATATTCGCGTTATTGCACCCAAGGACGGTATGCACGTTTGCCGTATCATTTACAAGGGCGGCACCGAGCTTGACAGACGCTGGTACCATCCGCTTACGGCAAAGGTCTCCTTTATCGGCGTACAGACCGAAAAGCCGATCAAAATTCCCGCCGACACACGCAAGACAATTGAGTTTGTTGGCGACTCCATTACCGAGGGCGTGTTGATCGATGCCGATTTTCATTCCGGCAACGAGCCCTTGAGTACTTACATCGATTCTGTGATGCGTTGCTATCAGGATGACGTTTGCGCGACCTACGCATGGCTGACCGCCGAGGCGTTGGATCTGCGTCCCATCTTTATGGGTTACGGTGCCGTTGGTGTTACGCGCGCAGGCTGTGGCGACGTTCCCGCCGCATCCGAATCCTATCTTTACAACTACGAAAATTCACCTATCAATCATAAAAATGCGGATTACATCGTGATCAACCATGGTGCAAACGACCGCCCCAAGGGGGTGGAGCTGTATTTGCAACGCTATGAGGAGCTGTTGGACGTGATCCGTGCGCATAACCCTGCAACGGTGATCGTTTCGCTGTCGGCGTTTTGCGGTGCGTTCCATACGGAGCTTGGCGAAATGATCGCGCGTTATAACGAAAAGAACGGTTGCCACGTGCATTTTATCGACTCCAACGGTTGGATCCCCGTAGAGCCCCTGCACCCGTTGCGTGACGGGCATTGTAAGGTGGCAGAGCATTTGATCCCTTTGATGAAAGAAATCATGGAGAAAAGCGGATCATAATTTGGGAAGCGCGTATGCTACGGTGTGCACGCAACGACTCTTTTTAAAAAATACCGATCACAACCGACTCGAAAGGAGCTAACGCATGACAGACCCGAGAAAGCTTGCGTGGGAGGTGCTTAACAAGTGCACCTGCGCCGATCAATATTCCAATATTGCACTCGATACCGCCATCAAGCGCGCGGAGCTGTCGGCACAGGATCGCGGTTTGTTGACCGCACTTGTGTACGGCGTGATCGAAAAGCAGATCACGTTGGATGCTTGCATTCGATCGCTTGCAACGCGTTCGGGCAGTGATATTACCCCCGACGTGCGCAACCTGCTCCGTCTGGGAATTTACCAAATGGCATATCTCGATCGTGTGCCCGACCATGCCGCCGTGAATGAAACGGTCAACATGGCACCCAAAAAAGCAAAGGGCTTTGTCAACGCCGTTTTGCGCGAGTTTGCGCGTACAGGCAAGCAGATCCCCGTTCCGTCCAAAAAGGACGATCCCATTGCATATCTCTCTATCCGCTACTCCTTTTGCGAGGAGCTTTGCGAAAAATTTGCGGCAAGCTTTGGGCTTGCGCGCACCGAGGAGCTGTTTGAGGCGTTTGGCGTACAGCCGCCCTTGACGTTGCGCATCAATACTTTGCGCATCAGCCGCGACCAATACCTGGATGAGCTTGCCAAGCAAGGCGTACGCGCCGTTGCCACAAGCGAGAGCCAAAGCGGCGTGCACGTGCTGGATAAGCTCCCCGTAACCGAGCTTTACGGCTTTGCAGAGGGGCTGTTCTTCGTGCAGGACGAGGCGTCACAGCTTTGCACGGAGGCGTTGGATGCACAAAAGGGAATGACGGTCATGGACGTATGTGCCTGCCCCGGCTCAAAATCCTTTGGCGCGGCAATGGAGATGCAAAACGAGGGGCTGATCCGCTCTTGCGATCTGCACCGCAACAAGCTTTCTTTGGTGCAAAGCAGTGCCGAGCGGTTGGGTATTTCAATCTTGGAGATCGAAGCCCGTGATGCACGGCAGGTAAGAGAGGATTGGATCGGTACTGCCGACCGCGTGCTGTGTGACGTGCCCTGCTCGGGCTTTGGTGTGTTTGCCAAAAAGCCGGAGCTCCGCTATAAGGATCCTGCCGCGAGTGAGGCGTTGCCCGATATTCAGCTTGCTATTTTGCAAAGTGCCGCCCAATACGTCAAGGTCGGGGGCAAATTGGTCTATTCAACCTGCACGCTCCTGCCGCAGGAAAACGAAGAGAACGTAGCGCGCTTTTTGCATGAGAACGGCGATTTTTGTTTGCTGAAGCAACGTACGCTCTATCCCGACACAGATCAGACCGACGGCTTTTATTTTGCCGTAATGGAGCGTGTTTGATAAAATGATGATAAAATCGCATTTTTGCGAGATACTAATGACGAAAACGGTCACGCCGACCGTAGAAAGGAGACCTGATGAACGAACGTAAGCCGCCTCTGCTTTCCCAAAGCCTTGAGGAGCTGGAGGCTTGGATGCTGGCATCGGGAGAAGCCAAATATCGTGCCAAGCAGCTCTTTCCGCAATTGCACCGCGGCGTATCGCCTGATGAAATGACCAATTTGGGCAAAGCGTTACAGCAAAAGCTGCGAGATTCTTTTTCTTGGCATTTGCCCGTGATCGAGCAAAAGCTGGTCTCCGCCCTTGACGGAACGGTCAAGTTTTTGTTTGGCTTGTACGACGGAAACTGCGTGGAGAGCGTGGTGATGAAGTACGAGCACGGCAACACCATTTGCATTTCCTCGCAGGTGGGGTGCCGCATGGGGTGCAAGTTCTGCGCCTCTACCATTGGCGGCAGGGTACGCGATCTGACACCCGACGAGCTGTTGGGGCAGGTCATTGCCGCGCAAAAGGAGATCGGTGAGCGGATTTCCAACATCGTCATGATGGGAATCGGTGAGCCGCTTGACAATTATGCAAACGTCATCAAGTTTTTGCATCTGGTCAACAGCGAGGCGGGGCTGAACATCGGCTACCGTCATATCTCGCTTTCCACCTGCGGACTTGTGGACAAAATTCGTATGCTGATGGAGGAGGATCTCCCCATCACGCTCTCTATTTCGCTTCACGCCCCCGACGACGAGACGCGCTCTGCCATTATGCCCATCAACAACCGCTACGGCGTTGCCGAGCTGTTGGATACCTGCCGTGCGTATTTTGCGCGCACGGGGCGCAAGATCTCGTTCGAATACACGCTGATCGCAGGCAAAAACGACTCTGTCGAAAGTGCCTATCAGCTTGCTCGCGTGCTCAATGCGCATCTGCGCTCCCGCACCGAGACGATGCCCATTCACGTCAATCTCATTCCCGTCAACGAGGTGTCGGAAACGGGATTTCGCCATTCGGGCAAGGAGGCTGTCGCCGCCTTTGCAAAGGCGTTGGAGTCTAAAGGAATTCGTGCAACGGTGCGCCGTAAGCTCGGTTCTGATATCAATGCCTCCTGCGGTCAGCTTCGCCGCGCTTCAATGAAAAAAGACTGATTCACCGTTTTGGCTTCTCGCCGTTCGCCTTACATACCCCAAAAAAGGAGAGCGCGAATGAAACGAAAACACAATTCCCACGGCGCGCTGTCTGCCAAGCGGAGCGCCATGATCGCGGCTGCGGTGCTTGCAGCCCTGCTGTGGATCTTATTCGATATTTGGATACAGCCCTTTTCGGGCGCGGCGTACACGGTCGAGATCCCGAATTTTTGCGGTCTGTCCGCATCGGACGTGCAAGCCGAGGAGTGGATGCAGTTGCGCACCGAGTACCGACACGACGCTGAGGCGGCAGAAGGAACGGTGCTGTCGCAGGCTCCGTCGGCGGGGAGCCGTCGTAAAATATCGGCACAAAACCCCGCATGCGAGCTGACGCTTGTGATCAGCCTCGGTACGGAGCACGTCGTGGTGCCTCGCGTGATCGGAGAGGACGTACGCACACTCTTGCCGCGCCTGCGTGAGCAGGGCTTTGTTGTCAAGACCGAAATGCAGACCTCGCCTTACCCCGTTGGCAGGGTGCTTTCCTGCACTCACGAGGCAGGAGAAAGCGTTCCGCGAGGGACGGAGCTGTTTTTGACGGTCAGCGCAGGGGAGCCCGTGCAAACGGTAAGCGTACCCGACCTCAAGGGGCTTTCACGCAGTGACGCATTGATCCGCCTGTGGCTGTGTCAGCTTGCCGTTGGCGAGGTGGTTGAGGTAAGCTCCGATGCGGAGAGTGGACACGTGGTAGGTCAAAGCCATGCCCCAGGTACGGTGGTCATGGCAGGTACAAAAATCAAGCTGTATATTTCGGCACAAGAGCCGAATGAGAAGGAGTAAAGGAATGTATCAAGGCTTTGGAAGAGTGATCAAAAGCAACGGCGGACTGTTTACGGTGCGTCTTTTTTCGGACACTTCGCGTGAGCCGATGCCCTTGGACGGTATGACCGTGACGGGGCGCGGACGCGGAACGCTCCACCGCAAGGGCGCTCTTCTGGTGGGGGATCTGGTAGACGTCAGCTACGATGCCACGGCTTTTTCGGTGCGTGAGGACGGTATGCTCGTTTGTGCCGAGGACGGCACAGGGCTTGCCATTGATCGCATTCGCACACGCAAAAACGCGCTCATTCGTCCGCCTATGGCAAATCTGGACGTTTTGTTCGTCACCCTTGCCGCCGCCGCTCCCGAGCCGATCTTGGAGACGGTGGATAAGCTGTTGTGCATTGCAGAGCACAATGGAATTGAGCCTTTGATCGTTATTACAAAAAGCGACCTTGCCCCCACGTATGCGCAGGAGCTTGCCGCTCTTTATCAAAAGGCAGGCTTTGAGACGTTTTGTGTGGGAGAGGGAATGGACGTGGAAGCGTTGCGCACGCGTCTGTTTGAGATACGGGAGAGAAGCGTTGCGGCATTTTCGGGCGCTTCGGGAGTAGGAAAATCCACTTTGCTCAACCGTCTGTTTCCCGAATTGCAGTTGGAAACGGGCGAGATCAGTCACCGCATTGAGCGCGGCAAAAACACCACGCGATGCGTGGAGCTTTATCCGCTTGGCGAGGGTGAGGACTGCGGCTATCTTGCCGATACTCCGGGCTTTACCATGCTGGATTTTGAACGCTTTGACTTTTTTGATAAGGAAGCGTTGCCGCAAACCTTTCGCGAGTTTTTACCATACATCGGGGATTGCCGTTTCACCAAGTGCTCACATACCAAGGAGGACGGCTGTGCCATTTTGGCGGCGGTACGTACGGGTGAGATCGCCCCTTCGCGCCACGCAAGCTTTTTGTCCTTGTACGAGGTCCTCAAAAAGAAAACAAGGTGGTAAAACGTGTCAATTGCCGTTACAAATTG
>JAZQYE010000138.1:0-1600 GCA_045633385.1 Eubacteriales bacterium
CCGCCGCCTCGGTCAGATCCTCGTTGAGTCGCAAAGCACGTGCGATGATACGCGCAATTTGCGTGACCTCCAGCGTATGCGTCAAGCGCGTACGGTAATGGTCGCCCGCAGGTGCTAAAAAGACCTGCGTTTTGTGCATCAAGCGACGGAAAGACTGACAGTGCGTGATGCGATCGCGGTCACGCTGAAACTCGGTACGAATGTCACACGGAACGTAATCGTGCTCACGTCCACGTGTATTGGAGGTCAAAAAAGCATAGGGAGAGAGCGTTTCTTTTTCTCTTTCCAAAAAGAGAGAGCACGTATTTTGCATTTGAAGATCCTCCGTTCGTTTGTCATTCTACTTATTAAGATACGCAAAAAAAGCGGAATATACTTTTCCTTTTTTCGATTTTTTTCATTTTTTCGCTTTTTTCGCAATTTTTTTCTAATTTTATCGAAAATCAAAGCGCTTTCCGCGCACGACGGGCTCGGCAGATCCGTTACTGATCTCCTGCACGCGTTTGCAAACGTCCTGTGCAACGGCGTCCTTAACGGCAAACAGCAGCGTGACGCGATCGGCAAACTGCGTATCGTCGGTAATGGCACCAAAGCGCGGAAGTTCGGCAAGATAGCGTTGATAATCGGAGTACGAGCACTCCAAGGAAAACTCGACGTACTGCTCGTACGTAATGATATGCGCCGCCTCCAATGCAAGGCGCGCGGTATGCGAGTAGGCACGAACGAGTCCGCCCGCGCCCAACAAAATACCGCCAAAATAGCGCGTTACTACCACCACGGCATCGCTGACACCGCTT
The DNA here is from genome assembly GCA_045633385.1 of Eubacteriales bacterium. GTDB lineage: Bacteria > Bacillota > Clostridia > Oscillospirales > CAG-272 > UMGS1865. The sequence goes on from JAZQYE010000138.1 coordinate 798, forward strand.
TTGCGAATGGTATCCAACACGGGAACACCTGCAGTTCCCTGCGGCTCACCGTCATCCGAGTAGCGCGCCACAATCTCGCCCTTTTGCAGATACGCCCACACGTTATGTCGTGCATCGGCGTATTCGCTTTTCTTCTTTTTGACGTAAGCAAGCGCTTCTTCCTCGCTTGCAACGGGGCAAGCGTGACCGATAAATACCGACTTTTTTTCCACGAACTCCGCACATCCCTCGCGCTCCAGCGTGGTATGCAATACCGTTTCTGCCATTGGACTCCTCCTATACGTTTATTCTTCCGGCTCCTGCCACGTAGGGTCAAAGGCGCGCAGCATGCCGTGTGTTTTGGCATCTACGACAGCCGTAACGACCATTTCCTCGGCACCGTATTCCACGTCCTCTACGGTGGCGTTCTGATACAGCGTATTCAATGCGCCCGCACGATTATTGGGAATGTGAAAAATGATGCGGCGTTTTCCCTCATGCAAAATGGCTTGCAGCTCGGAGAGCAAGAGATCGATCCCCTGCCCCGTTTTTGCAGACACCATGACCGTGTGCGCATGCTCGGCAGAGGCTCCCATAGTCAAAAATTCAGCCGCTCCAAGGTCACATTTGTTCAACACGTAAAGCGTGGGCTTACCTGCAGCCCCCAGCTCCTCAAGCAGCTCCTCGGTCACGCGCAGTTGCTCGCGTGACTCCTCGTCGGAAACGTCGATGACGATCATCAACGCATCGGCATATACCGCCTCGTCCAGGGTCGATTTAAACGCATGGATCAAATGGTGCGGCAGCTTGCGGATAAAGCCGAC
>JAZQYE010000139.1:0-5222 GCA_045633385.1 Eubacteriales bacterium
GTCTACAACGAGCTCTCCGCGCTTTGCCTGCGTGCCAGCGGTGAATTGCGCCTGATCGATCCCAAGATCAATCTGCGCGTCAACAAAAACACGCCTCTGTCGGTCTATGAGGAAGGAAGCAAGCTCACGCGCGTCGGTCTCGGCTTTCCGCAATATTCCAACGACGACGTCGTCATTCCCGGTCTGATCGAAATGGGCTATTCCCCCGAGGATGCCGCAAACTACGTGGTTGCCGCTTGTTGGGAATTCATCATTCCCGGTGTGGGCGATGACGTTGCCAACTTTAAAGCGTTAAACCTTGCAGGCGTGGCAGACCAAGCCATTCGCAAGTACGCCGCCGACTGTCACTCCTTTGATGCACTTTTGACGCACGTCAAAAACGAGATGCAGGAGCAATGCGACGCGATCACCTCACGCGACTACGACGTGTGGTTCGTTCCCTCCCCCTTTATGGATCTGTTACGCAAGGATCGCAAATACCGCAATTTCGGAGTCCACGGCTGTGGCATTGCCACCGCGGCAGATTCGCTTGCCGCCGTAGAAAAATACGTATTTGAGGAGAGAGAGCTGAGTGCCGCAGAGCTGATTGCCGCAATGGATAACAATTTTGCAAGTACACCAGAGCTGTTGCATAAGCTGCGTTATGAAGCACCCAAAATGGGATGTGAAAACGGATTGCGCGCCGCCGAGCTGGCACGCGAATTGCTCTATGCTTTTTCGGATGCGCTCTCCGAAAAGCAAAACCGCTACGGCGGTATCTGGCGTGCGGGAACGGGAACGGCAATGTTCTATCTATGGCATGCAAACGCCATGGGAGCCACCGCCGACGGTCGCTTGAAGGGTGAACCCTTCGGAACCAATTTCTCCCCCTCACTTTTTGCAAAAACCGACGGTCCCGTAACCGTTGCAGAGCATTTTACAGTAGCGGATATGAAGCGCACACTCAACGGAGGTCCTCTGACGCTGGAGTTTGCCACGAGTATCTTTCGCAATGAGGAGAGCATTCGCAAGCTCTCCCTGCTCATTCGCTATTTTATCAGCCGCGGCGGTCACCAATTACAGCTCAATGCCGTTGATCCCGACCGCCTTCGTGAGGCGCAGAAGGCCCCCGAACGTTACCGTCAGCTCATCGTTCGCATTTGGGGCTGGTCGGCGTACTTTGTGGAGCTGGATAAGCCTTTTCAGGATCACGTCATTGCGCGTCAGGAGTATACGCTGTGATGCGCGGATGTATTTTCGATATCAAGCAATTTGCCATTCACGATGGCGATGGCGTGCGCACCACCGTCTTTTTCAAGGGCTGTCCCCTGAGATGTGCCTGGTGCCACAACCCCGAAGGGCTTTCTCCCTCCCCCGAGCTCTACGTGCAGCGCGCGGGATGCCTTGCCTGCGGGCTGTGTCAACAGCCCTGCACCCATGCTGATTGCAAGCCGTTTGGCAGATGCCTGCACGTTTGCCCAAAGAATCTTGTCCGCCCCGCAGGGCGCGAATACGGTGTGGAGGAATTGGCAACCAAGCTACGCCGGCAAAAACTATTTTTTGAAAGCAGCGGCGGAGGAATCACCCTATCGGGTGGCGAGCCTCTGCTGCAGGCAGATTTCTGCGCGGCACTCCTGAAGGAGCTGAACGGTGAATTAAACGTTGCGCTGGAAACGAGCGGATATGCCGATGAAGCGGACTTTTTGCGCGTGGCGGAACGGTGCGATTTTGTTATGATGGATCTTAAGCTGATGGATGAAAAGGCACACCGCCGTTACACGGGGGTCTCCAATGCGCGCATACTGCACAACGCACGCCTTTTGATGGAGCGTGGGATCCCGCACCTTTTTCGCACGCCGCTCATTCCCGCCATCACCGATACCGAGGAAAATCTGCGTGCCATTGCGGATTTTATTGGAGACGAGCCCATCGAGCTCCTCCCATACAACGAATTGGCGGGGGCAAAATATGCCTCGGTGGGACGCACGTACCCCGATTGGATCGATCCAAAAAACGCATCCCCCGTTCCAAACGATCTTTTTACGGGTTTTGTTAAAAAAGGTAATTTAACGTAAAAAAGCAACAGCCATACTCCTTTTTGGGGAGCGGCTGTTGCTTTTTGATATGCACGGGGGTCGCGCACATATTTTAATACTTGATTTGAACCTCGCAGCCTGCCTTGGAGGACTCATAAATACCCATGAGCATCTTTTGAAGCTGAACCGCCTGCTCAATGTTGGAGGAAGGCGTCTTGCCGTTGCGAACGCAATCGATAAAATGATCGATCTCATTCTCAAAAATGTCACCTGCAAAGTCACCCTCAACGTTCTCCTCGATCAGCTTTTCGCCGTCCGCCTTGTAGAGCTTAAAGGGCTCAAGCAAAATGCCTGCCTTGTCACCTGCGATCTGCGTGGAGTTGTTGACAGGACCGTTGAACGACCAAGCCGTTTCAAAAATGAGCTGTGCGCCGTTTTCAAAGCGGAATACACCGCAAGCGGAGTCCTCAACGTCAAACTTGTAATCGGGAACGATGGCACCCGACCAAGAGTTGGTAGCCGAAACCTTACCGGTAACGGGATCAACCTTGGGAGCCTCGCGGTAATCACCGATCTTGTAGGAGGCGGTTGCGCAAACCGATACGGGCTTGGGGCAACCCATCATGTACCATGCAAGGTCGATGCGGTGCACGCCGATGTCAATGATCGGGCCGCCGCCTGCATACTTGGTGCAAGAGAACCAACCGCCGGGAATACCTCTTTGGCGAACGTACGCCGTTTTGCCGTAGTAAACGTCACCCAGAACACCCTCGTCAACCAGTTTTCTTGCGTGCACAGCCGCCTTGCCGAAGCGGAGCGGAACGGCAAGCATAAACAACACACCGTTTTTCTCAACTGCTTCCTGCAAAGCAATTGCGTCATCCAAATTGTGGCAGACGGGCTTTTCGCACATGACGTGACAGCCTGCATTTGCCGCCGCAATGGAGACGGGCGCGTGAGCCGCAGGCCAGGTGCAAACGTCCACGTAATCGGGCTTGCAATTTGCCAAAAGCTCCTCTACCGACGCATACGCCGCAGGAATGTGAAACTCCTCGGCAAACGCCTTTGCCTTTTCAAAATCGATATCCGCGCAAGCGATCACCTCTACGTCATCTCTCTTTGCGTAAACGGGCATGTGCGCACATCTGCAAATATTACCGGTACCAATGACCGCAACCTTGATCTTTTCCATTTTTCAAACCTCCTGGCACTCCCAACCGCGTGAGAGCTTTTCGATTTTTGCAATATCATTATAAAGGCTTTGCAAGAAAAAGTCAAGAGCTTTTTAAAAAAACTTTTGTACCCGAAGGCATCATTTTTGGCGGCGTTTGCCCTTAGCGGGGCAAAAAATTGCAAATCCTAAATAAAAATGAAATATTTTTTATTTTTTTTTGCAAAAAACATCAAAAATTCATTGACAAGCTTTTTTTTATATGTTATACTTATAATTGGATATTTAGCGGAGCTCTGCTCCAATTCGATAAAAAGACGTGCGCACCCGTGCATACTGTTTTTACGAGTCAGAGTCGCAAAAACACCAACACAAAAAACGACGAAAGGAAGAAGAAAAAAATGCAAAAAAGAATTTTGGCTCTGCTTTTGGCAGGACTGTTGACGGCATCCATGGCATCCTGCGTTGTCAGAGGAACGCAAAACGAGACCACGGGCCCCGACGAAGATCCGGGTTACCAAACCACCACCAAGCCCAACGAGGAGGAGACCTCTCCCACCATTACCTGGACCGAGGTCGATAAGACCATTTACGCCCTCTCCGATATCAAGCTCCGCCGCGAGGCAAGCTCGGTAGGCGCAACCATCTGCACCATTCCCAAGGAGGCAGAGCTGCATTGCACCCTCACCAGCGCGGCATACAGCTACGTTGAGTACAACGGTCAGCAGGGCTACGTTCTCAACTCCTACGTAACCGATACCGATATTACCGGCAAGACCTTTACCCCCATGGAGGGCGGCTCCAAGATCATGTTCGTAAACGTCGATAAGGCAAACATCCGTCTGTACCCCAGCGACTCCGACTTCTCCACCGTTATGGGCGGCTATGAGCTAAACGATGAGGTCACCGTGCTGGCAACCAACGGTACTTGGCATCAGATCAAGTTTGTTGATAAGAGCAACAACGAAAAGAAATATTACGTCAGCGCATCGCTCCTCTCCGATTCCAAAACGGTCAGCCCCGACGACCTGACGCAGTATGAGGGACTCTTCTCCGACGTTGCGGGCACTCCCGTCATGTACGTCAACGGCGAAACGGTCAACTTCCGTAAAGCCCCCTCCAAGAGCGCAACGATCATTGCAGAGCTGACGCTCGGTACCGAGGTCACCGTACTGCAAAAGGGTAAGGTCGGCGAGTCCGAGTGGTTCTACGTAGAGCTCAAAATCGTTTCGGACCAGCCCGGCGTTCCCACCACCTACCAAGAGGGCTACATCAGCGCCGATTGCCTCTCTCCCTACGCAGGCGACCTCACCTTGGACGAGCTGGTAGCTCTGTACGGCTTTGAAAAGATCAACGAGACCATGTACATCCTGGCAGAAAAGCAGGTCAACCTCCGCTCCGCGCCCGTCTTCCCCGACACCGCAAACGGTGACAAGGATAACCTCGTTACCACTTTGAGCTCCGGCAAGACCGATATCAAGGCGCTCAAGATCGTGGCAAAGGGCTCCTACGAGGGCTACAACTGGTGCATCGTTGAGCATACCATGAAGGTAGATAACGAGGATAAGACCGTGTACAGCTTTATCGGCGGTAAGGGATTGGATTCCTTGACCTCCGACGCAAGCGGAAAGATCACCGTGTCTCTCAACGATCTGCTCGTCAAGTATCCGCAGTTCACCATTTGCGAGACGCAGACCACCATTACCACCAAGAGCGTAGCAAACTGCTACGGCACTCCCGATACCACCGGAACCGCGCTTAAGCAGCTTGCAAGCGGCACAACGGTAACGCTGGTTGCCGAGGAGACCGGCTCCCGTAATAACGTTTGGTACGTCATCAAGGATGCCGACAACGCTTACTACTTTGTAGGTATGGAATTCTTCGCATAATGCAATAAAGTCATGACCACCAGCCGTGCTGGTGGCTTGCAATAGCCCCCTTGGGGCATGTCACAGGCTGAGCCTATAGGCTCGTCGAAAAGTCTGCCAACCGCACGACTTTCACAGGCATGCCCCTAAAGGGGCTTTATTTTATTT
>JAZQYE010000140.1:0-15750 GCA_045633385.1 Eubacteriales bacterium
GCTGATGGATCGCGAGAGCATTCCCGCAACCAACCACACCTACGAGGATACGGTCACCGCTCCCACCTGCACGGCAGAGGGTTATACCACGCACGTATGTAAGGATTGCGAGCATACCTACGTCGATACGCCCACCGCAAAGGTAGCGCACACCTACGTCGATACGGTCACCGCACCCACCTGCACGGCAAAGGGTTACACCGAGCACGTCTGCGCAACCTGTCAACATTCTTATCGTGATGCAGAGCAACCGATCATCGATCACACTCTGAGCGCGTGGACGACGCAAACCGATCCCACGTGTACCGAAAACGGCGTACGCGTACGCGGATGCGCACATTGCAGCTACACCGAAACGGAGCTGATCGAAAAGCTCGGTCACGATTACGCCGAGACGTGGACGGTCGATCAAGCCGCAACCTGCACGGGCATCGGCTTTGAATCCCGTCATTGTACGAGAACCGATTGTCATTCGACCACCGACCGGCGCGAGATCGCAAAGCTTGCACACGATCTGAGCGATTGGGTACGCACCAAAGCACCCAACTGCCTGGAGGAGGGCATTGAAAAGCGTACCTGCGCCGATTGCGATTACGCCGAGACGAGAACGGTCGAAAAGCTCGGCCACGATTACGCCGAGGCGTGGACGGTCGATCAAGCCGCAACCTGCACGGGCATCGGCTTTGAGTCCCGTCATTGTACCAGAAGCGATTGTCATTCGACCACCGATCAGCGCGAGATCGCAAAGCTCGATCACCGCTATGACGGCGGAAAGGTCACCTTGGAGGCGACCGCGAGTGCCGTAGGTATCAAGACCCACACCTGTCTGGATTGCGGACACGCCTACACCGAGGAAATTGCAAAGCTGGCACCTGCTATCGTCGATCAGACCACAACGGTTTGGGAAAAATGGGTCGATGACGGCAGTATGCAGTTCCGCTCCAACGCGTCGATCGAGGACTTTGTTGAGGTTCGTCTCAACGGCGAGGTCCTGCCTGCCGACAGCTACACGCTCAAGGAGGGCAGTATCATCGTGGAATTGAAGCCCGAATATCTTGGCGCATTGAGCAAGGGCGAGTACAAGCTGGAGATCGTCTCCGAAAACGGCGTAGCCGAAACGGCATTTACCATCAATCAGAATCCGATCGCAAACCCGTGGCTGCACGGCCCCGTGATCGCAGGCGCAGGAGTTGCCCTGCTTGCCGCCGCGATCTGGTTCGTATTCTTCAAAAAGAAGCTGTTCGTCCTGTCGAAGAACTTCTAAAACACCTTGATTGAACTCCAATCGAGGTAACCCAAAAGGCGGATACGCGTTCCGAAAAGGAATGCGTATCCGCCTTTTTTTCTATCGCACCATAGATAATGAATATATGTAAAAACATTTGCAAATTTGTGGAATCAAAAAAGGATTTTTTTGTAAAATCCTATTGCAATATTATGGTATTTGGTGTATAATGAAAGTGGTATGGTCTATTTTGCTGATCGCATGAGCGATTTTGAAAATATGCCGCTTTTGTATCAAAATCTTGGATTGGATTTTAAAGGAGGCGATGCTTTTTGAAAAAAATCAAATGGCTGCTTTTATTTGCAATATTAGTGTTTTCGCTGTCGATATTGCCGGTTGCGGCCGAGGGGGAATCCCCGGGCGCGATTGCTCTATCGGTTGATGCTGTTGAAGGATATGCGGGAGACACGGTAAAGGTTTTGATTCGATTGGATCAAAACGCGGGACTGTGTTCGCTGCGTCTTTCAATTTCCTATCAAACCGATGCATTACAGCTGACGAGTATTTCCGAAAAAGGGCTTTTTGGCAAATGGTTCGTTTCCGGTGAAGAACTGACAGCAACGCCTTATCAAATGCTTTGGATCAGTGCAACACCCGTAGATGCGGTTGGCATGTTGGTGGAGCTGTCGTTTAAAATCAACGAGGAAGCAGAAACGGGAAGTTATGATATCGTTGTGGCTGTAAACGAGGCACTTGACGGCGATAAAGAAGCGGTTGCGGTAGCGAATGCGAACGGCTCTGTTACAGTAAAATGCCGCCATTCTTTTGGGGAATGGCAAAAAGTAGATGAGCAACGGCATCAGCAAACTTGTTCGCTTTGCGGAGAATCCGAAATTGCAGATCATAGTTGGCAGCAGACAGACGTTCACACGAATGGTGCCTGCGATGAAAACGGAACGGTAGATTATTCCTGCAAGGATTGTAAGGCAACCAAAACGACACCCTATCAACCGAGTGTGGGGCATAGCTTTGGTGCTTGGCAGGATGAAGCAAACGGAAACCATACGCGCGCTTGTAAGGTTTGTGAAAAGACGGAAACAGAGGCTCACACGTGGAACGGTGGAACTGTGCAAGCCGATCAGCCCTGTGATGAGGACGGTACGATTTTGTACACCTGCACCAAGTGCGCTTTAACACGAAGCGAGGATTACGTTCCAACCGGTGAACATCAGTGGTCAAACTGCGTTTCTGCCGGAAATGAAAATCACGTGTATCGGTGCTCGGTCTGCTATCAGTTAAAGGATGAGGTGCACGATTGGAATCAAGGTGTCGTAAGCAGTGACAAGGCATGTGATGAAAATGCCAAGATCACCTATACCTGTACTGATTGCGGTGAGGTAAAGGTACAATCGTACGTTCCAACCGAGGCACATCAATTTGGATTATGGCAAAAAAAGGATGAGGATACGCACCAGCACACCTGTAATGAGTGCGGAAAGCTTGAAACGGCAGAGCACGCATGGCGCGTAAAGGTCGAATATATTGACGGTGCTTGTGATGAGCATGGTATGGTAGAATTCGAATGTACCTTGTGCGGTGAGGATAAGATCGAGGCATATATCCCCACTGAGGCACACTCCTATGGAGCGTGGGAGCAGTTGAACGCCCTCTTACACAAGCATATATGCAGTACTTGCGGTGCAAGTGAGATCAAAGAACACCGCTGGGATGAAGGAACGGTGAACGTTCGCGGTGCGTGTGACGAGGCGGGTGAGATCGTTTATACCTGCTTGGATTGCGGCGTGACCAACGTTGAGCGCTATCTTCCCACTGCGGGGCATCAATTCGGTGCATACACCAAAAAGGACGATTACCTACACCAACATATTTGCACGGTTTGTCAAAAGGAAGAAATCAAGGAGCACGCATGGAGCGTCAAGGAGGAGCATATCGACGGCGCCTGCGACGAGGACGGAACGGTGGAGCTGATTTGCTCGGATTGTTCAGCTACTTATTTTAAGGCGTACGTTCCAAGCGTAGCCCATCAATACGGTGTATGGCAAAACGTTGATGCTGAGAAGCATGAACGCGTTTGCACTGAATGCGAAAAGCGCGAGACCGCAGATCATACGTGGGATAGCGGCGCGATCCACGTAGAATATTGTGGCGGAGAGGGAACGATTGAGTATGCTTGTACGGGCTGCGGTGCCAAAAAGACCGAACCGTACGTTTCAGACGTCAATCATACGTACAATTATCAAAAGAAGGATGGAGACACACACACGTATGAATGTATTATATGCCACGATGCCGGTGGAACTGCTCCACACGCATGGAACGAGGGAGTTCCAAACGTAAAGGGTGCATGTGACGAAAACGGAACGGTGACTTACACCTGTACCGATTGCGGTGCTACTAAAACGATGGCGTTTGTGCCTACGGAGGCTCACGCACACGGCACTTGGGAAAAGGTAAGTGATCTTGAACATCGCCGCACCTGCTCAGTATGTAATCATGAGGAAAAGAAAGAGCACGCATGGGACGAGGGCGTAATACACGCTGTTTCGGATTGTGATGAAAGCGGGTATCGTTTGTACTCCTGCTTACATTGTGCAACAACCAAGCAGATCGCAATAGCAACCGGCTCACATAGCTTTGGAGATTGGACGTATCAAAGTATTTCAAATTGTATGGAGCGAATTTGCGAGAAGTGTCAGAAGCGAGAAACGCAGACCGTTTCCAATACTCCGCCCACGTCTTCCGGTGGGGTTCAGATCCTTCCGGACGAAGATCTTTATTTCCCGGCAGGCACCGAATTGATCGCACAAAAGATCGGTGACAGTACGGAATCTGCTGTTTTGGATGAAATTGCTCCGTTGCTCTCAACCGTTACGCAAAACGGAACTGCTTTTATCGTGTACGATATTTCGTTGATGGCGGCAGGTAAAAAGGTTACGGTTGGAGGCGAAATGACGATTTCTATTCCGTTGTCATCAGAGGAGCTCGCCGCGTATGATTCCGTAAGCATTTATTATTTGAGCGAGAGCGGTAAGCTTTATGCTTGTCCTACTACAGCGGCAGACGGTGCGGTACAGTTTACAACGCTCTATGATGGACGATTTGTCGTTGTCGGAAACCAAGTTGAGCAGGAGAAGGGGAATACCGGTTGGGTATGGATCCTTGTTTGTTCGATCTTGGTTGTCGGAGCAGGCGGTGCAGGCGTCTTCTTGTTTTTAAAGAAAAAACAAGCAATATCAACAACGCCCAATACCACTTCTACAACAACCGAAGCTTTCTCCCACGAGGACTCAACAGCTCCTCAAGAACCATCACCCGAGCAAGATTCTTTCGCGCAAGAAGAACGGAAAGACGGTGACGGGGTATGATATCTAAGGTGATTCAATTATCTTCTATAAAAATTTTGGAGGAAACAGATTATGAAAACAACCGGTAAAAACAGAATCGTTGCGCTTTTGTTGACGTTAAGTTTTCTTTTAAACGTGTTTGCTATCATACCGTTTACAGCTTTTGCTGAAGACAATGAGGTAGAGAACCTGACCACAAACGAAAATCTTACGAACGAGCAAAAGCACGCGTACGAGCCTTTTAAATCGATCAAGGAGTACCAATATGCAGAGGATGCAGACCAGATCGATGAATCGTCGCTCCTTTTGAAGATCTCTACGGACACAGCTCCCACGCTCTCTCCCATTCCGGATGAGCTGGCGGCTTTGGGTGTTGCGTTGATCCGCACGACCGTAGACGCTTCTACTCCCGAAGCAATGGAAACGCTTGGCGTTACCAAGCCCTACAAGTGGATCATGGTAGGTCTGCAGGACGTAAAGGCGACCGAGGTGGCACTTTCTTTTGCGAACATCTCTTACGTGATCGATGCAGAGTACAACTATATTCGCCAAACCAATGGTCAGTTGGATGAGCAGACAAATCCCTTGACCTCCAACCAATGGTATCTGGATGAGCAGCTGCAAGCCGCTTGGGATTATTTGGATGAAAAGGATTACCGCAAAAATCTTAAGGATATCGTTGTAGCAATTATTGATACCGGTGTCGATTACAGACACCCCAATCTGGTGGACAGTATGTGGGTCAACGTAGACGAGATCCCTAACAACGGTATTGACGATGACTCCAACGGATACGTAGATGACGTTTACGGTGTTTCTACCATTGGTAGTATTTGGGATGCCAACGGAGATCCCATGGATGAAATGGGTCACGGTACACACGTAGCAGGTATTATCGGTGCAACTGCCGACAAAATGGGTATGGCAGGTGTTGCCTACGGTGTTAAGCTGATGGCTATTAAGGCAGGTAGCGGATTCTTTAACGATGCAGATATCATCGAAGCGATCCAATACGCCGTAGCAAACGGTGCTGACGTTATCAATATGAGTTTTGGTGGTTACTCTCGCTCTGCCGCAGTGGAAGATGCTTTGGCGTTGGCTTATACTTCGTCCGTTTTGGTGGCGGCGGCAGGTAACGACGGTTTGGATATTACGCTCCACGATGCACCTATTTACCCCGCATCTTATAACTACGTCATTGGTGTTATGGCATCCAACGAATCCGGCATGCTTGCCTCCTTCTCCAACACCGACGGTGTCATTCGTCGCAACTCCGGAGAATACGAGGTCATGGCTCCCGGTGCTGGAATTTTCAGTACGTTGCCCGATAATCGTTACGCAACCTGGAGCGGTACCTCTATGGCGTCTCCCTACGTAGCGGCAATGGCAGCTCTGTTGCGTGCAAAGTACAATGATAAATCGGTTTACTCCACGCGCTTTATTATGGGTCAGATCGTAGGAACTGCCAAGGATGGATTGATGGGGAACTACGGTGTATTCCCAATCGCGGTCGATCCTTACGCCGCGCTGACCGAAATTCCCGAGCCTGACGTATCTTACTACGACTATTACGTTTTTGACGATCCTTCCATTTCAGAAAAGAACAACGGTGACGGTATCATCGATGCAGGCGAGACCATTCACCTCGGTGTTTTGGTGCGCAACCATTGGGGACAGGCAAGAAACACCAAGGTCAAGCTGATTGCTGCTGCAAATCCTACCGACGCCGTACTCAATCCTTACGTAACTTGGATCAAGGATACGGTGGAATACGGTGATATCGGCACGTATATGACCAATTCTAACGGATTTATTTACGATCCTGAGGATAGCTCGATCATTGGTATCAGCGATCCCTTCATCTTTACGGTATCGGATAAAGCCCCCAACGATTCCTACCTCACCTTTAGCGTTGTGATCGATTGCGAGAGCTACGAGGAGGACGAGAGTACCAATTTGTATCATTTCGAGAATGATAGATTTACCGCTATGGTTCGACACGGCGTAGAGCTCCCCAGACGTATCAGCTCGGATATGGTACTGAAGGCTGATACCTATTACATCCTTTCCGGCAGTACGCTCATCGAAAGCGGTGTTACCGTTACCGCAGAGCCCGGTACGCAGATCCAATTCTGGGGCGATTACAGCAAAGAGGTCTATGCCGGTCAGGACGTGGCACAGCTTTTGGTAGATGGTGAGCTGATCTTAAAGGGAACCGCAGATAATCCCATTGAGCTGTTCCCGTCGCCGTCAATGCCCGATCTGCAGGTGTACATTACCACGCGTGATTCCGGTGGACGTATTGATTTGCAATACTGTAACATTGCAAATCCTACTATTAACGTAACAACTGTAGATCACTGCTATTTTGCACAGCTTCAATTTGATAGCTTGTGTGAAATATCAGAGAGCTACGACGGAAATTGGTATTATTACTATACCACTCCTTACGTGCATGCAAGGGACGTTTCCTCCACCATTTTCTATGAGCTTGGTTACATTGATCCGTGGGGAGGAGATCGTCGCTTCCAGATCAGTGGTAATTTGAAGGGAAATCTGTTTGACAGTTGCGGATTGAACTTTAATACGTGGAATGTTTCTTCTTACACCGATAACGTATTTTTGCGCAACTTCCGTCTGGTCAATTTCCAAATCAACGACAGACGTTATATTACCTCCGATTTCTACATTGGCTACGAATATTATAAGAACAATCAAATTCGCCCCTTGTTCCCGGTAAAAAATCCGGAAACGGGCTCGACCTACTTCCTGCTTTCGATCAACTCCTATACGTTGGCAGAGGAGTTTGCGCAACGACTTGGCGGTCACGTGGTTCAGGTCAACGATCAGGCAGAAATGGATTTCTTGCTCAAATACGCCGAGCGCTACTACGCATATAATGCAGATCTGGACGATTACGGTATGAACCGACATGTATATCATTTGTACCTTGGATTTTACAATGATAACGGTTCTGTTACCTATCAGGGCGAGGCTGACGAGGAGAATTGGCTCCAATTCTCCAACAACATGATGATCCCGTATATTTACACCAGCTACAACACCAATAATAACGGTGTCGTGACAGATCGTTATGCTTGGATTTCCAACAGTTATCATTCCTCCACCACTACCTTTACCAATACCAATCCGTCCGGAGTCAGCACCTCCTCGGAGGGTATCATCATCGAGATCCCCGGCGATATTTCTCCCTTGGAGATCTACTTGGATACCGATGCTTTGACCATTCCTTCCAATACCGTTGATTATCAGTTGATGGCAACGGTGTTCCCGAACGTTTCCGATTGTGAGTTGACCTGGCGCTCCAGCGACGAAGGTGTCGTTCGTGTAGATGCAAACGGTAAGATCACCGCAACCGGAATTGGCGTTGCAACCGTTACCGTTGGCGTTGTGGGAACCGATCTTTCGGCAGAAGTTGTTCTTGTGGTAACACAGTACTATGCCCCCGAAGGCTTGAGCGATACGATCTCGTCGATCTCGCTGAGCAAGGACAAAGAAACGATTCAACTCACACCCACGATTACGCCGATCGAGGCAACTGCTATCGTACAGTATGAGTCCTCCGATACGGCGGTGGTCATGGTCAACTCGGCGGGTGTTGTTACCGCTGTTGGAAGCGGAACCGCAACTATAACTGCCAAGATCAAGGATACCGACTTTACCTGGACCTATGACGTCAGCGTAGTCATTCCTCCTCAAACCATTACCCTCAACAGCGACTACGTCCTGCTTGCAATGGACGGCGTTCAAAAGAAGTCGATCTCCTATACCTACGCACCCTCCTATGCAACGGTAGGGGATGCGCTGTATGAGAGCACCGATCCCTCTGTCGTTACCGTTTCTGCAAACGGTGCCCTGACCCCCGTATCTGCGGGAACCGCTTACGTATTGCTCAACTTCCCGGATATTGCCAAGAGCTACCGCATTAAGGTCTGCGTGGTAGAAGAAGGGGAGAGCATTCGCATTGCCAACAGCTCGCTTGGTACGCATTACGATGGAGCCGGCGTGTTGTATGCTGAGGATGGCACAACGTATTGGATGTGCAACGACTATAATTTCGGTTACAGCAACTCCAAGCTGCCTCTGAAGCTTCCCATCAAGACCAAGTACTTTGATACGCTGACCGCTTGGAATCAATTCGTCTGCATTGATATGACTGATGATCTGTATCTTGTAGGGGGCCATTGTACAATCTCCGACAAAATTGACGAAAACGTAGAAAAGCTTGTTTGTGCTTGGAATCAGTTTATCTATTTAAAAAAGGATGGAACCGTTTGGTCCTATTATGACGGTAGCGTTACGCAAATAGGAGAGGGCTTTGTTGACGTGGCACGCGATGGCGACTATATCCTGTTGCTGGATGAAAGCGGTAGTGTTTACTACGTTGAAAATCCCGATGAGTTGGAAAAAACAAACGTAGGACCTATTGATCTGGCAGAGCTTGACCTTGGCGAAAAGGCGATTTTGATTGCGGGTATCAGTTACGTTATGGGTGAATCCGGCAGAGTTTATTCTTTGAATTGGGATTCCGCAAATTATGACGGTATTTACTGCACCTTTGATACCGCAATCACCGAGACGCAGTTGAGCACCTCGTTGAGCATTTCCGCAAAGGATATCAAGAGCTTCCTCTACGTGGGAGTTATGAATGCATACCTCTTCCTGCTAAAGGACGGTCGTGTTGCATTCTATGGTAGCAAATATTACAATAGCCAATATCAAAACCTGGTCGATCTGTTGGAGGATCTTACGGGAAGCGGCTCTGGCATGACGTTTTTGTCATTGGACAAAAAGGTCGTTTCCATGGCAAAGGGCTCCTTCGTTTTGGAGGACGGCTCTGTTCTGACCTACGGAACGCGCTACGACTCCGTTCTTGGTAACGGCAAGACCTATGATTCTGCCAACCGTTACCTGACCTCTCCCGTATCTCCTTGGATCGGTGCCGAGAACGACGGCGTTCGAATCGAAGGCGAGAGCTTGAGTGTTTCCAAAAACGACGATACCGTTTCTTACGATAACGTTCCCGAAACGTTGGACGATCTGGTATCCAATCTTCCTGTTTTGAATATCTCTCTTTCCAAGTACGTAAACAAGACGCAGTTCAAGAGCATTTACTTTAAGGATCTGCTCGGCAACCGTATCGAGGGCTCTGCTTCTGTAGATCTGTACGGAAAGACCTTGAGCATTACTCCCGTTCAAGAGCTGCGCGACGGTTATACCTACACGCTCAGCATTCCTTCCGGTATTTTGTACGATGAATACAACAACGGTAACGCTTCTATGTCGATCACGTTTACGGTTGAGGGTAAAGCAACCTACGATGACGTAGAAACCCCCGTAACGGGCATTACCGATACCGTAGAAAAGATCACGATGAAATACGGTGACGTAAAGCAGCTCAAGCCTACCATTCTTCCTGCCAATGCAAGCGTTCAGATCATTACCTGGAAGTCCTCCAATTCTTCTGTGGCATCGGTCAACCAAAACGGCTACGTTACGGCAGGCAAAAACGGAAGTGCAACAATTACCGCCACCACATTGGACGGCGAATTTACGTACGAATATCACGTTACGGTAAAAACGCCGGTAGAATCCTTCCATCTCTCCTCGCAGTACGTAACGCTGGATACGGAGAATAAAAAAACTACACAGCTTTCTTACGTTTTAACTCCTTCTATTTTGGATGGAGAGGGCGTACTGAATTGGAAGTCTGCAAACGAGAGCATTGCAACGGTAGATGCGACCGGTAAGGTCACGGCAAAATCGATTGGTATTACCGCTATTTACTGCACCAGCAACGATATTGAAGACGTTGCGGTATGCATTATCTCGGTAGTAAGCGATGCTTCCTCTACGGCGGTTACCGAAATTCACAGTTATAACAACAGTCCGTATAATTTTGTTCTTCAAACCGAGGATGCGATCTGGCTGGTAAGCTCGACCTACAAGGTTCCTCACAAGCTTGCAATCGACGATTGCAAAACTGCTTATTATGCAAGCGATTACCAAAAAGTGATTTTGTTGCGCACCAACGGTAGTCTGGAGATCCTTGATCCCGAAACGGGAACGACGCAAAGCGTACTCTGTACGGACGTTAAGACGATCGTTGCGTATAGTAGCTACATCTATGCACTCAAGAACGATAAGACCTTAAAGGCGTACTCTGTTTACGGATATGAAAAAGAGTTGAGCTTTAATGCAGGTATTGAGGCGATCGCTCAAAAAGAGGGAAGCCATTTGCTTTACATGATCCTTGCCTCCAATTCCGCAGTGCTTCAGATGAATATGGATGAAAGCTATCCCGATCCCGTTCCGTTCTTCAGCGGTGAAAAGATCGTAGGCTTCCTTTCTACCGAAGCCAACTTTATGGTAGGGGAGAGCGGCAAGCTGTATCCGTTGTATGACGTCGAGGAGTCCGGTCAAACTCAATCCTGGTCGGATGAAAACTGGATGCGGTATTTCAACGCAATCAAAGAGCCTATTCTGGCGGTTTCCGGTATATGCGGAGAGTACTGGAATTTGAACCACCTCGTTTTGTTGGAGGGAGGTCAGCTTGCTTACCTTGGCTGGTGGTCTCAGGATAATCCGCTTGCTACCCGATACAGCGGCTTTGAGTGGACGCATAAGGGCGATTACTTGTATTACATCACGACCCCCAAAAAAGTTGCGTCGATCGGTGCTTATTGGCTGATCTACGAGGACGGAACCGTACAGCTGTTTACAAACGGTAGCGGATATTTGGGAGACGCTGTATATTGGCAAAACGGTTACCACATTTCAACCCCCTTCTTTGTTGAGGGCGAGGTAGTAAATGAGCTCTCTCTCCAATCCATCAAGCTGGGAAGCACCGCTCTGTCGATCGAGCAGACCGTAACGGCGCCCGTGGCAGAATCCTTCTACCTCAATTACCGTTTGCCTCTGCTTCCTACCGATATGATGAAGCTGATTCAGGTTGTGGATTCGCAGGGTAATTATTTGGAGTGTGTCGTTACCGTGGACGGTAACAACCTCATCATTACCCCGGCACAGGAGCTTCAGGCAGGGGAGACCTACCACGTGATCGTTTTTGCAAAAGCGGTCAAGGACGTTTTCTCCAACGTAAATACCCGTTTTGAGTTCTACGTCACGATTGCAGAGAGTGCAAGCGCACAGGCATACGACGCAGATCAATATCCCACCACCGATTTCTCCCCCGACATCAGCTTGAAGGATCTGCAAAAGGAGGCTCGCGATTTCTATACCGAGGTCCTCAACCTGTACATTGCAGAAAACTCCAAGAACGTCAACAATGCAATCCTCAACGGTTATGCAAATCCCGATGCTACCGCTTGGATGGATATTCGTGCAGATTCCAACTATAACGGCATTGCATCGCTGATCGGCAACTATTGGGGAACCACCAAGACCGACCTGATCGACCGTATCATTTACGACGTAAAGGATTCCTTTGAGTACGGCGAGATCATGTACGATCCGATGTTGACCACCGCTCCCGAAACCGCATATCCCTTTGTTACACGTATCGTTGTCAGAAACAGTGACGGTGAAATTGTAACCTCCGTTGGTATTGAAGAAATCACCGTTGAGGTCTCCTTTAACCGTGATATGGATACGTCGATTCAGCCCAGTGTAACCTACGGCGGTGATTATCCTTATGGAGATTTTGCAGTAGAGGGAACTTGGATCGATGCACGCACGTGGGTTGGTACTACCAAGATCACGGCAGTCACCGGCTCCGGTATGCAGTACTTTAAGGTGCGCGGTGCCGTAGCGGCAGACGATGCATGGCTGGTAACGGGTAACGACTACGAGCGCTTTACCTTTGAAATTGCCACCTCGGGTGCAAAGTCGATGTCCATTCAGGCAAGCTCCGGCGACGGTTATATCGATCTGGAGTGGATGCAAGATGACTTTGATACTTTGGCAGGCTACAACGTTTACCGCAGCAGCTCTTTGAACGGCACTTACACCAAGATCAACAGTAGCTTGATTGCAGGTAACGTAACGCAGTACACCGACCGTAACGTAGAGGCAGGTGTGACCTATTATTACTACTTTACGGTAGTCAAGACCGACTTTACCGAGTCCAGCCCCTCCGGTTCTGCGGCTGTTGCATCGCGCGATACCACACCTCCTACCGTTGAGCACACGGCAATCACTTCTGCGGCGCAGGGTAACAATTTGACAGTCGTGGCGTACGTTCGTGATAATATTGGAGTCAAGGAAGTCAAGGTGTATTATCGTGTCAACGGTGAGACCACGTACAGATACGTACAAATGAACCTGATCGGAGACAGCAAGTACACGGCTAACATTCCTGCAGATGCAGTAACGGCAAGCGGTGTTGAGTATTACATCGAAGCCAACGACGGCACGCTCAACGGCTACTGCGGAAGCGCAAAGTCGCCTTATACCATTCAAACCTATCCCGTTTACACTGTAAGAGTTCGCGGGGTAGAGGGGGGAACCATTTACGTTTCTCAGATCAAGACCAAGGAAGGCGACCGTATTCGCGTGTCGGTCGTTGCCGATAACGGTTACACCTTCTTGGCAGGCTCTTTGCAGTACGTCTGCGATGGTAAGAGCGTGTTTATCAGCGATAACGAGTTTATCATGCCTGCGGCAGACGTTGAGATCAACGCTACGTTTTTGGTTGCAAGCACCTATGCGTTGGGCGACGTAAACCGTGACGGCAGCATTGATGCGGCAGATGCAATTCTGCTTTTGAGATACGATGCAGGTTTAACGTCCTTTGATAAGGAACAGCTTTTGTTGGCGGATATGGATCAGAACGGAACGATCGACGTTCGTGATGCAACTGCTGTGCTTCGCGCTGACGTTGGCGTATAACAGCGTCAAAAAATGAAAAAAGCAAGAAAGGATCATTCCAATGAAATTGAATAAAATGATTCCGCTGTTTCTTGCGGTCATGATGATCTTCTCGGCGGTACCCATTGGGGTATCTGCCGAGGGGGGCGCGCAAACGACACCCTCCTATTTACACGTTGTGGGAACCGAGATCTCGGCAACCTCAAATGCGGTACAAATCAAACTAGAGTCGTCAACAGACGTTTGCGGCGGTAGCTTTACGGTGTCTTACGATAGTGCTGTTTTGGAGGCATATGGAGTTGACGTCCCGAGCAATGCTCCGTATATGGTACAAACGAACCATTCTGTCGGCAAGGTCAAGATCTCCTTTGCCTCGGCAGAAGCCATTGCCGACGGGCTTTTGGTCTCTGTGTGTTTTCGCATCAAGGTCGATAGCTCTACCACTACGCAGATCATGCTGGAGGGTATGAAGCTTTCCAATGCCAACGGCGAGGAGGTCGATACCGAAGCCAAAAACGCAGTTTGCTCCGTCAAAAAGATCGTTGGACCTCAAAACGTTACGCTTTCCAAAACAAAGTTGATTTTGGGTAGCGGTGATTCCTACGAGTTAAAGGCGTTATTTGATCCCACAGATGCTGTTGTAGATACGTTTTCTTGGTCCTCCTACGATGAGTCTATTGTAAAGGTTGATCAAAACGGCGTGCTTACGGCATACGGAACAGGTACCACCACCATTGAGTATTATGCTTACAGTGAGCTGACGTGGTCGCATTGGACGACCTGTGAGGTTACGGTTTACAGCAAGCCGAGCATTGCCGTATCGGGTGCCGAGGCATCGGTTGGCGCATTGGTGACGCTTCCCGTTCGTATGGAGGCATCGGGCAACAGCTTTACCGCAGGTAGTATGAACTTTGAGTATGATCCCGAATACCTTCGTTTGGTGTCCTGCACGGCAGGGGAGCTTTTAACGGCGACCATGGTAACGGTCAATCAAAATTACCGCGAGGATGCCATGCGCATGAATTTTGCGGGGCAGTTGCCTCTGGCTGGTGCGGGAACCCTTTGCACGCTCACCTTTGAGGTGTTAAAGGAGGGTAGCACCACCGTTCGGGCGGCTGACGTGTTGCTCTACGGCGAGGAGGCGGATTCCTACCACTCCGAATTAAAGAGCGGAACGGTGAACGTTTCCACGGGAACGCTTTCGGTTTCCGATTATTCGGGCAACCTGGGTCTGGGCTTTATCGTAAAGCTTGGTTACAATGGTAAGATGCCGATTGCTGGCGGTAGCGTTACGCTGCAATACGACCCCACAAAGCTGATGCTTGGCTCGGTTGAAGTCTTGGATCCCTCCGTTGTAGTGTTTACTAACGAGGATCAAGAGGCGGGAAGCATAAAGATCTCGTTTGCGGGAACCGCAAACCAAACGGAAATGGATATCATCAAGCTTTCGTTCGTTTCTGTGGGGAGCGAGTCTACGTTAACGTCGGTAGAGATCAGCACGGCAGACCTTTACAATGCGGATGCGGGAAAAATCGCACCTGCATGTAAGAATGGCAGAGTGATGCTGACCGTTCCAACCGATGAACCCGTCACCGAGGGAGATTTAAACAACGACGGCGGCTCTACCACGGTGGACGCCATTCTCCTTGCCAATATCTTGGCAGGAAACAGCGTTTCTGCGGTCTTGTTTGAGGCCGGAGACCTGAACGGCGACGGCTGGCTTGACGATGCAGATATGCTGATGCTGATGAAGCAATTGATCGCTTGATAAACAGGAATAAAACCTTTGTAGAGGAGGGTGTGGGAGAGGCTTTTTTGAAAAAGCCCCTCCCACACCCTCCTCAAAAAATTTTGGAGCTTTTTTGTCAGAACCTTCTGCAAGAAGGTTCCGACACCTCCAAGAGCTTTTATCGCATGATAAGAATAACTGAAAGGGAGTGTTTTGCTCCCTTTCTTTCGTTTTGGGTAAAAATTTCGGACTTCAAAGAACAGTTTTTTCGGCGCGCTCCATGCGTCGCGCTTTTGCTCCCGCGAGCGCGTGGGCACCTCCAAGACCCCGCGCGCTCAGAGAGTTGTTTACAGATGGAAAGGGGTATGTGCGTGTTCATTTATTTGTTTGCGCTTACATCCAATACAATCGAAAAACAATCCCTCCGCCTCGTTCCTCGGCACGGCAGATTGTCAAGCAAGTGCAACACTAAAAAATGCTTCAAAAGGAGATTTCCACCCCAAGCATTTTTTAGGTCTTAAGTTAATAGATAAAACAATATTCTGCAAAGTTTCATTATCCAAGGAATGAAAATTGTAGCC
>JAZQYE010000141.1:0-2688 GCA_045633385.1 Eubacteriales bacterium
ATCAGCACGATCAAAAGATACACGATCCAGGAAAGGAAATATAAAACGAAGAACAACACGAAGAACAACAGCGGAGCAACGAGCGCATAAGCACAGCCCAATACAACGTCGGTCAACGTGGGAGAGTTCATCAACAAATTTGCAACGTCGGGAGTCAGTTGCTGGGAGATCCAAGGAAGCAGCTTATCCTGAACGTTGGCTTCGTTAAACAGCGCGCCTTGCAACACGGAGGTAGCAATGGCCGCGATGATCACGCTGGCTATCGTTCCGATGGCACGAACGCGCGTTTTGCGAAGCTTGCGCAAGAAAAACGACCACAACAAGCAGACTGCCGAACAAACGACAATGACGATAGAGATAATAGGACCAATCATATTTTTTCTCCTTTTCTCATTTGCTTTTCAAGATTTTAACAATATCAAAACGTAAAATATCACGGGTAAAAAGCGGAGGTTAATCCACTCCCCTACCATAATAGCATATTTTTTCCTTTTTGTCAATAGAAAAGTAAAAAAAATGAGGTTTTGCGGGTGCAAAAACACGCACAAAACCTCATCTTGTATTATAACAATCAAACTCAGATCAAACCAAAATGTAAAAATCCGTTTCGAATACCATCGGCATCCACATCGGTGGTGATCCAATCCGCCTCTGACTTAATCGCGTCGGTGGCATTTCCCATCGCCACTCCAACGGCAACGGTCTTTATCATTTCCATATCGTTTCCGCTGTCGCCAAAGGCGATCGAATCCTCTATCTTTGCCCCCACGTGCTCCAAATAGCGTAAGATCGCGCTACCCTTGTTAACGCCTGCTTGCGTGATCTCTCCGAGCAAGATCGTCTCGTCTGCCTTGCCGATGCTGAAATCGGTCACTTCAAATTGATCGTTCAGCTCGCGCGAGATCTGCGGCGGCGTTTGCTTTGCAAAAAAGTAAAGCAGCTTTTGAATTTCCGCTTGCTCCTCGATATGCGCAGTCACCACGGCATCGCCGTACGCGCCCTGCAGGATCTCGTCATCCACACCCGCCTCGCGAAGGCGCGGCGCGGTCTCGCTCCAAAAATTCGGCTCTACAAACACGTGGTGGCGATTCATCACAATAAAGTGTGCGCTCTCGCGGTGCATATAGTCTGCCACGATACGCTTTTCCGCATCGCTCCAAAGGCTTTCAAACACCGTTTGTCCGTTGCAGATCACCTGCGCGCCGCCCGAGCAAATGATACCGTCAAAATCAAGCGCCTCAAAAAGCTGCGGGCAAATAGATGAGAGCGAGCGCCCCGACGCAATGATGATCTTGTGTCCGTTTTGCTGTGCCCTTTTCAGCGCCTCCAGAGCCGATGCGGGAATTTGCGCATCGTACCCTACGAGCGTGCCGTCAATATCCAAAAAAACATACTTTTGTGTCATTCGCTTCTCACTCCAAAATGTTGCTTGTAATATAGTCCACGCCCCACTCCACAAGTCGCGCGGCGTCGGCGGGATCATCCACCGTCCAGCAATTGACCTCCATGCCCGCATTGTGGAATTTCTTTAACAGCTCGGGGGTTAATTTGCGGTAATAAATATCCACGTCCATGCCGTGACGCTTCATTTCTTCGAACTGCTCGTCCGTAATCTCCCCAAACAAAAATTGCGCCTTTTGCTCGGGCACCAGCTTTTTGACCAATACGAGATCCTCAAACAAAAAGGAGATAAAAGTAACGTGCTCCAAGTAGTCCAAAGACCGAATACGCGCGATCATGTCTGCGGTCTGCGCCTCG
Source organism: Eubacteriales bacterium (assembly GCA_045633385.1). Classification (GTDB taxonomy): domain Bacteria; phylum Bacillota; class Clostridia; order Oscillospirales; family CAG-272; genus UMGS1865. The sequence continues at coordinate 1,759 of JAZQYE010000141.1, forward strand.
TTCATGGGCGTTTTCAACTCCAGAACACATTTCTTTTCGTACTTTTTGCACACCGAAATATACTCCTCAAGGGTTGGCAAACGCAAATATGCGTGTCCTGCACTGCCGTCCTTTTCCAAGAGTGTCAGCGCGCGCAGATCGGTTAAATTGCTCTCCTCCGGCTTGAGTGCTACACCGCCGGCAACGCGTGCGGTATCGTCGTCGTGCAAAATGATAAAATGCCCGTCTGCCGTGGTGCGAACGTCGGTCTCTACTCCCCAATAAGAGCGATTGCCTGCCGCTACAAACGCAAGCTGTGTGTTCTCCCTTTCCAAGCCGCTGACGCCGCGGTGTGCCACCATGCGGGTCTGCTTGCTGTCAATACGAACAGTATTCATACCTTAACTCTCCTTTGACAGAAAATGATACTACGATTATATCACTTTTCGTTGGCAAAGTCAAGTACGTTACAAAAAATAAAGTTTTTTAATCACGCTGTTGCAACACGTATCGGCGCACGCGCGAGAGGAACCAAACGGCGGCAAGGCAGGCAAAGCAAGCATACGTCCACAGCATCTCGGTGCAAAGCAAAACGCCCACGATGCCCATCACTCCGCAAACGCTCAACAAAAGATCGGTGCAGGATGGATGCGTCAAGCCGAGTGCGTACAAGCGATGATGCAAATGAGCGCGGTCGGCACGAAACGGACTGTAGCCGCGCAAAAGGCGGCGCACCACCGCGCAAAGCAGATCGACCAACGGATAAGCAAAGATCAACAGCGGTGTTGTCATGCCGTAGGACGGGGTAAAAAAGAGCGGCAGAGAGAACATTCCAAGCAAAAATCCGAGCGTTTGCGATCCGCAATCCCCTGCAAACACGCGTGCTGGATAGCGGTTGTAGAAGCGAAAAGCAAAGCACGAAAGTGAGAGCAGTAATGCATATTCACCCAA
>JAZQYE010000142.1:0-10470 GCA_045633385.1 Eubacteriales bacterium
CCTTTAAGGTGCCCTTCAAGGCCCCCTCCAAGGTACCCTCCAAGGTACCCTTCAAGGTACCCTTCAAGCTAGCAGAGCATAGCAGAGCAAAGCAAAGATAAGCTAAGAAAAGCGGAGCTGAGCGGAGCTTAGTAGAGAGAAAAGGCGCGCGTGCGTATGCGCGCACGTGATAAGGCGGCTCCGTATTGAGGCTCCGCCGCGCTTGCAGGAGAGTGCTCTGCACCAAGGCTCCGCCGAGCTCCATGCGAGAGGGCCCTGCATCGTGACTCTGCCGAGCTCTGTGTGATAGAGCTCCGCCCCCGTGGCTCCGCCTCGCTCCACGAGATAGCGCAAAAATTTTTTTATGCTCTTTCAAAATTTTTTCAAAAGTGGCACAACGTGGCATGAAATGGCACAGGTTGGCACGAAAAAGGGTGCTATAATAGGGGCGCGAGGCGGGAATGACGGGAAAGAGGCAAGTGGCAAGCGGAGAAAAAAGAGCGGGGGAAGCCCTTGGGCAAGGCTTTCCCCCACGGTAGGATCGTTTTTTCACTCCGTGAATGGCGGCAAGGATCGAGCCGCAGTCGTGTGCCGTTTTATTTTCTCCCGTTGATCAGCAGGATCACGGGGTCGAGCACCTTGGCGGTGCGCTTGATGCGGACACAGCCGTCCTCTACCGCAAAGGCGAGGGGGGCGCGTGTGCCGTCGGGGGTGAGCTCCTCCACGCTTGTAACGGGCATTTGGCAAACGAGCGGAATGTCCTCCAGCTCGTCCAAGGTCAGGTTGAACAGGGCGCAAAAGATCTCGCCGTCGGGGAGCGTTCCCGCACGGAGATAGATCTCGGCATCCTCGGGGTAGTAGACGGGCAGGTGCCCGCGGCGCGACAGGATGTCGACGAGCTGCTTCTTTCGCGTTTCGCCAAGCAGGGAGAAGGCGTAGTAGATAAAGGGCGCGTCGGGTGTTCCGCCAAACACGATCGTCTCGCCGCCCTGCGTGTTATCCAAGCGCGTTACGGCAGGGTAGAGCGGCAGGTAGGTGGCATCGTCCACCTTGTGCGCCGCATGGGAAAGCTCCTCCACACCGCTGCGCGTGGGGCGCAGAGCAAGGCGGTTGAACATGGAGGCTTGGCGCTTGCCGTAGATCAGCTCGCAGGCAACGGTGTCGCCGTGCCACTCCTCGGCAACAACGCCGACGTCATCGCCAAAGCCGCGGTCGTTAAGCACGTTTGCCGCCCGCGCCGAAAGGATCAGCGTGCCGCGCAAAAAGGAGCGGAGCTCCTCATCCGAAAAGCCGTTGACCGAAAAATCGTCCAAAAAGACCGCGCCGCTCGCGGTGTTGGCAAAATACAGGGGGAAGCCCATGCGCTCCAGCACGCAGTTCGACCACGGGGAGAGGTTAAGGCCTGCCTCTTCGGGGACAAAGCCGTAGCTTTGCATCCGCGTTAAGGGGATGCGACAGCCGAACGGACGGAGCACGGCTGCGTATTGCATCAAGGCATCGTAGAATTTTGCATACGTGGAGAGCTTTTTGCGGTACGCCTTGCCCGAGGCGGGCTCGTAGGCAGAGAGCCGTGTGATCCAATGCTTGGCTCCCGTTGCCCCCTCCAGGATGGTCGCCGTAAAGTGTGCGTGCAGGAGGGCGGCAGAGGTGGAGTAGCGGTTTTGCGGGCAGGTGTCGGTCTCTGCCAAAAAGCGATCGACCTGTCCCTTGACGTTCTCACGCAGGATCGCCGCGCGGAACATGTTCTTGGTAAAATTGCGTGCACCCGGAGCGGTGTACATCCCGTTGTTCATGCGCACGATGCGCGGGTTTCCCTTGCCTGCAAACGCTTGGGCGATCTCGCCCGAGAACTCGCAAAACGCACCCGTGTAAATGCCGGAGGCAATGCCTTGAATGGAGGGATCGACCTCGTCAAGTCCCTCGCGCATGGCGCGCACGGCGCCTACAAGGCTCTCCTTGATCAGGTCAACGTAAATAGCGGTCACGCGCTTGTCCTCCTCGCTGTTGCCCTTTGTATGGGCGTTGAGCTGCTCGCGGCTGAGATTTGTACCTGCGCGGCGGTTGAGCTCTGCCAAATGCTTGGGGCAGGCACAGCCCTTGACGTCGCGGTAAAGAATGCCCACGTCGTCGTCGATCATGACGCAAGAGGGGTGATGCTCTGCCAGCACGTGCATCTGCTCCTTGATATATTGCCGAAAGCCGTCGTCCAAGGGACAGCAGGTGCTGACCAGCGGCTCTCCCGTGGGGAGGCTGACCACCGTTTGAAACGGGTGCGGCGACGAGGGCTTTGCAATATGCCCCATTGTGGATTGCACCAGAACGCCGTGCTTAGCACCCGCACGGTCAAGACGCTCGCGGAAGCGATCGTATTTTTGGCAAAAGTATTCTGCTTTTTTTTGCGGCGGCGTTCCCTCGGGCGTAAAATACATGATCATCATCGCATGGGTCGAAGCCCCCGTGCGCTGTTGCTCGATGATATCCGCACACACCTCGTCGATGTGCGCAAGATCCAGGGGCATGATGGAGAGGTTGAGCATGGTAGTTCTCCTTGGCAATTTATTTTTGCTTGTAACCGCTCAGCGCGGCAAGCAGTAAGCCGCAGTAATCGTTTTCAACGGGGCGGTAGGTAACGGTGGCGATCTCCTTTTCGGGGTGCGGATTTTCCCAAACGTAGCCATACACGGTCAGGTCGGAGCCATCGTCTGCCTTGCCCTGCAGAACAGGGTCGGAGAACCACGTGCCCACGTAGCCGTTGTGGCGGTAGTATTCCTGCGGCATGGGGGTGGCGTAAGAGGTGTTGTAAGCCATGACGTTTTCGGCATAGCATACGGGGATCTCGGCCTCGCTTCCGTCGGCGTAACGCACGCGGTAATCACCGATCTTGATGTTGCTCGGTGTCCACATGATGCGCGGTGCGTTGCAGAGCGTTGCGTGCTCAAACACAAGGCGATCAAAGCAGGCGTCCACGGCGATCTCCTCTCCGTTCGGAAGGATCGCCTTGGGGCAAAACGCGCGCAATTCGGCAGGAGCGGGTTCGCCGTGCGGCAGACGGATCTGCGTCTTACGGTAGCCGCGCGGTGCGTATTGACCGTGCAGCTCGTCACGCAGCTTGGGTTGCAGGTATTTGGCAATGAGCTCGGTGTAGGTGCGGCGGTTGCGCTCGTCGTAGTCCTCGGGATTCCAGAGCATCTGCGAGAGATAGACCACATCCCACAGCTTTCCGTTGCGCCCCATAGAGGCCTCGTCGGAGGACACCCACAGGGAGATCTGACCGCCGACCATATTCTTTTTGAGCATACGGGAGCGGTATCTGGGGAAGTGAGAGGAATACAGGTTGCCGACCGCTACCGAAAAGCCGTGCTTGAGCAGGTTGTCCTCAATGTCGGCGTCGGTCTTAAAATACCAAACGAAGTCGAGCAGTAAAATATCTTTGGGGATCATCGTAATGGCGCGTTGTGTGCGATAAGGCTTGATCAAAGGAATTTGCACCATATCTGCCCACATCACGGTCTTGAGTCCCTTTTTGGCAATGTGATCGTGTAACCTTGTGACGTGCTCTGCAAAGAGTACGGCAGGATCCTTTTGACGGCAGCGCTTACAAACGCCGATCTGATAGACCTCGTCGTGGCCGATGTGCACGTAGTGTTGGGGCTTGCAAACCTCCACGATCTCGTCGATCAGATCAAACGCAATTTGATAGCTTTCCTCCATAGAAGGGCAGTAGCAATGGTGGAATGCGGCATCGGGACGAGCGTCCTCTGTACGCGTGTCCTTGACTGCCTCTTCCGCCACCTCATCGATCTCGGCAAGCTCGGGGTGTGCTACGGTAATGTACTGCACGTGACCGAGTGTTTGCACCTCGGGAATGATCTCCAAGCCAAGCACGCGGGCGCTCTCCACAAATCGGGCGACCTCTTCCTTTTCCAGCGTTTCGCCGTCGGCGTGCACGTGAGGCGGACGGGGGCCTTTGCCCTGGCGATGATTGATGATCGCCTTTTCCCACCCTGCGGTAATTTCGGGGTGGCTGTCATAACGCATCGAGCCCGTGATCTCCACAAAGAGCGTGTTGAATCGCATGGGGATCAAAACGTAGCGGAAGAGGCGGTCCATAAATTCGAAATTGCTACGTGAGGGAAGGCAGCAGTGGAAGCCGCGGAAGGGCTTGGTCGGGCGGTCGTCGCAGTTAAATCTGTGCACGCCCTTTTTCGCCTCGGTCAATTGCAGCACGGTATCCGCACCGTACAGGAGCGTCAGGCGTGTTTGTGCGGTGACGGCCAGCTTCTTTTTAGAGTTTTTGACGGTGTAGCGTTCTCCGTTGTAGGTTTTGGCGGCAGTCTTGTCAAATACGATCACAACGCCGCGCGAGGATTGCCAATCGCCAAAGCGCTCCGTCAGGCGTTGCTTCAAAAACGTGACGGCAAACAGTTCGTCATCGTCTCCGTTTTTAGAGACGACGTCCTTGATCTTTGCCGAGCCCTCCAAAAATTCAATTGCCTTGGGGGTGGGGTAGACCATGGGGTTGCCGTCGTCAGAGGCTCCCAGGATTTCCACCGATTCTATGGTCAGGTCACGTAGGTCGGTCTCCAATCTGACGGTGACCTCGCGACCGCGCACGCCAACGGGGATATTGATCTCACCGCCCGTCAGCTTGCCCGTTTCGGCACGGTAAGCACCGCAGGGCTTTTGATCTACAAGAACGCAAACGCCCTTGACGGACGCTTCACCGATTTTGAGCGACACCGCACCCACAAAGCTCTCGTTTTCCAGTGTGTAGTGCGCGTCGATCGCGGAGTCATAGATGTCATTCCATAGCCATTTGCAAGCACCGTTCTCTTCTTGGGAGGGAGGGAACGGAACGGCAGAAGCTTGATGCGTATAGGTGATGTTTTGCACGTTTAATAATCCGATATTCATAGCAGGGGAGAGGTTCCTTTCTGATTTGGTTTTTTGGTATTTAAGACAACATTGTGTCAAAGAGAGAGTATGCGAACAGATAGTTCATTTCACGTGTGGGGTGGTTGATGTGGTTGGAGAGCAGGGCGGTGGTGTTGACGTTGAGCGCCGCCATCCGCTTCCATTTTGCGTAAACGTCGCATACGGGCACGCCGTATTCCTCTGCCGCCGCGCGTGCGGCATCCATGTAGGCATCCAGCACGCCCTCGGTCTGCTTTTGACCAAATCGTTTTGCAAGATCCTTCAAAATATCGTCCTGAATGCGGTAATCCACGTAGGTGTTCATCATGTTGGGAGTCATAAAAATGACCTCTCCGCCTGCCTCGGTCAGTTTGGCAAAGATCTTGCGCAGATTGTCGGCGTAGTGAGCAAGGTTCTCCATGCCGCGGCCGCAATCGTTCAGCCCAAAGCAGACGACGGTCAGGTCGGGGTTGTGGCAAAGGACGTCACGCTCGATGCGGTTGAGGGCACCGTCGGTGTTATCTCCGCTGATGCCCGCATTGATGATATTGACGGGGGCTTTGGGGAAGACGTGTGCCAATATTTGTGCCAGATAGGTATGGTATGCGTGTGCGCGGTCAAACACCGTGTCAATGCATTTTTCGTCCGAGCGGTAGGTCTCAAAGCATCCCTGCGTTACGCTGTCGCCCAAAAAGGCGATGGTGGGAATGGGGTGCGCGCCAAGACCGCTGCCCGATGCCTTTGCGGCGAGCTTTTCGATGATCTTCATGCCGTTACCCCCATTCAGTCGAGCGTGACCGTTTTGCCTGCGGGGACGCAATAGAGCTTGCGGCCGCGCTCAAACCACACGTCGGTGGAGGTGGGGTTGCAGGCAAGCTTCATGTTCATGGAGAAGCGCAGGCTGTGATAAGCCTCGATATACTCGTAGATCTCGATATTGGTCGCGTACCAAACGTCGTCGCGGTTGCCCACGCGTGCGGCAAACTCCTCAATCACGTTCCAGTTGTCGTCGCGTGCAAACTCGTAGGAGTGACCCCACAGGTAAAAGAGGTAGGCATCCTCGTTGGTCTGCACCTCGGTGGAGATGAATTTTTCGGCAAGCTCCATCAAGCGCGGATTTTTATGGTGGCAGGTCGCCGGCATTCTCAGCCAATCGGTGGGAATGTCGAATTTTTCGGTTGATACAACGGTGCGGCAATACATAATGCCCGCATCGCGGAGCACCTCCACAACGGTGTCGTTATACGTGCCGAACGGGTACGCACCGCCGCGAATGATGGTGCCAAACTGCTCCTCCAGCGTTGCGCGGTCACGCACGATCTCGTAAGCGACCTGCGCCGCAGGGAGCACCTCCAGGTGCGGATGCGTATAAGCGTGGATCGCCGCCTCCATGCCCGCCTCGGTGTAAAGCTTGGTTACAAAGTCCTTTTCCATGCGGTGACCGTAGCCCGGAGTGGGGTACTGATATCCCTCGGGAATATACTGCGAGCTGTTGATGTTGAACGTACCCTTCAGCCCGTACTGCTTCATGATCTCGATCAAACGGATGTCCTCCACTACGGCGTCGTCGTAGCTGAGCGTTAATGCCTTGGAAAGCCCACCCGGAAAGCGCAAAGTGCGCGTGTAATTGTTTGCCATAATAATAAGCCTCCTGAAAAGAAAGAGTTATTTGATTTTTCCACAATAATTATAACGCGCGGACTCACGGAAGTCAAGTCACAATTTGCTATTTTTTTTGCACAAAATTACGATTTATGAAAATATGCATAAAAAATGCATAAAAAGAGCGCGTTAATGCATAAATATGCAAAGTGAATTTTCCAAAAAAACAGCTTAAAACGGTGTCTACATTGTGCAAAATAAGTAAAGAAAAAAATTTTTCAAAAAAGGGTTGACATTTACAGAAAAGTGATGTATAATTATGCACATCGATTTTGAAACAATTCACCGCAGTCAAAATATTCGGTTTGGGTGAATACATCGCAAGGAGGACACGTGTCATGAGTAACACATCTGTAAAAAAAGTCGTATTGGCGTATTCCGGCGGATTGGATACGTCCATCATCATTCCGTGGTTGAAGGAAAACTATAATAACCCCGAGATCATCGCCGTTTCCGGTAACGTGGGACAGGCTGACGAGCTGGAGGGCTTGGAGGAAAAGGCACTCAAGACCGGTGCTTCCAAGCTGTACGTTGAGGATCTGACCGAGGAGTTCGTTGAGGAAATGATCATTCCATCCGTTCAGGCAGGCGCAAAGTACGAGGAGTACCTGATGGGTACCGCTCTTGCGCGCCCCATCATCGGTAAGAGATTGGCAGAGATCGCTATTGCAGAGGGCGCTGACGCCATCTGCCACGGTTGTACCGGTAAGGGTAACGATCAGGTTCGCTTTGAGCTTGCTATCAAGGCATTTGCTCCCGGCATGAAGATCATCGCTCCTTGGCGTGAGTGGAGCATCAAGTCCCGTGAGGAGGAGATCGAGTACGCAGAGGCACACAACGTACCCCTGAAGATCAACCGCGAGACCAACTACTCCAAGGATAAGAATATGTGGCACCTCTCTCACGAGGGTCTGGATCTGGAGGATGCAGGCAACGAGCCCCTGTACGATAAGCCCGGCTTCCTTGAGATGAGCGTTTCCCCCATGCAGGCTCCCGACGAGCCCACCTACCTCACCCTTGATTTTGAGGCAGGCAGACCCGTAGCGCTCAACGACGAAAAGATGAGCGCAAAGGAGATCATTCTCAAGCTCAACGAGCTTGGCGGCGCAAACGGCATCGGTCTTTTGGATATCGTTGAAAACCGTTTGGTCGGCATGAAGTGTCGCGGCGTTTACGAGACGCCCGGCGGAGCGATCCTGTACTTCGCTCACAACTATCTTGAAACGTTGTGTCTGGATAAGATGACCATGCACAAAAAGCAGGAGCTCTCCGTTACCTTTGGCGAGCTGCTGTACAACGGTCAGTGGTACACCCCCTTGCGCGAGGCGCTCTCCGCGTTCGTTACCAAAACGCAGGAGCACGTTACCGGTAAGGTACGCATCAAGCTGTACAAGGGTAACATGATCAAGGCGGGCGCATGGAGTGATTGGTCGCTCTACTCCGAGGAGATCGCAACCTTTGGCGAGGACAACGTCTATGACCAAAAGGACAGCAAGGGCTTTGTCAACCTGTGGGGTCTGCCCATTTCCGTTCAGGCGGCAGTTGCGGCAAAGAACAAGAACAAGTAAAAAAGAGCTTTTTTGTGGCGGGCTGATCAAAAAGCCCGCCCGAAATCAGCAAGCTTTTGCATAACGAAAAAACAATCAAAGGAAACAGATAGAAAATGGAAAAAATGTGGGCGGGAAGAACCAGCGGTTCTCTTTCGCAGGAGGCGGATGATTTCAATTCATCCATACATTTTGATTCCCGTATGTACCGTCAGGATATCGCGGGCTCTATGGAGCACGCCACGATGCTGGCGGTATGCGGAATTATTGAGCAAAATGAGAGTGCACAGATCATCGATGGTTTGCAGGGCATTCTGGACGATATGGACAGCGGCAGGCTGACCATTGACCCCAACGCCGAGGATATTCATATGTTCGTGGAGGCGGAATTGACCGCGCGCATCGGTGACGTGGGCAAAAAGCTGCATACCTCGCGCAGCCGTAACGATCAGGTGGCGTTGGATATCCGTCTGTATCTGCGCGACGAGATCCGCGAGATCCGCACGCTGTTGCGCGACCTGATCGCCGCTGTTTGCGAGCAAGCGGAAAAAACGCAGGACGCTATTATGCCCGGCTATACGCATCTGCAACGCGCACAGCCCATCACCATGGCACAGCATCTGTTGGCGTACGCCATGATGCTTCGCCGTGACGACGGCAGACTTTGCGATGCGGCGGCAAGAATGAACTATTCTCCGCTCGGCTCTTGTGCCTTGGCAGGCACCACCTATCCCATCGACCGTGCCTTTGTAGCGCGTCAGCTCGGCTTTACGGGCGTGACCGAAAACAGCTTGGACGGCGTTTCGGATCGTGATTTTTGCGTGGAGCTGCTCTCGGCGTTCTCACTGATCATGACGCATCTGTCGCGCTTCTCCGAGGAGATCATTCTTTGGTCGAGCTGGGAGTTCCGCTTTGCGGAGCTGGACGATGCCTATACCACGGGCTCGTCTATCATGCCGCAAAAGAAGAACTCCGATATGGCAGAGCTCGTACGCGGAAAAACAGGACGCGTATTTGGCGATCTGATCGCCATGCTGACCGTGCTCAAGGGCTTGCCCTTGGCGTACAACAAGGATATGCAAGAGGATAAGGAGAGCATTTTTGACGCGGTCGATACCGTGAAAAAGTGCTTGGGCGTATTTGCTCCCATGGTGCGCACCATGCGCTTCCACCGCGAGAATATGTATGCCGCCGCTCAAAAGGGCTTCCTCAACGCCACCGACCTTGCCGACTACCTCACCAAAAAGGGTATGCCCTTCCGTTCGGCATACAAGCTGGTGGGCGCGCTTGTGGCAAAGTGCATTGCCGAGGGTAAGACCTTGGAGACCTTGACCATGGAGGAATACAAGCGCGAGAGCGAGCTGTTTGAGGCGGACGTTTACAACGAGATCTCGCTGGAGACCTGCGTTGGCAAGCGCATCTCGCAGGGCAGTACGGGTCCCGAGTCGGTCAAGGCGCAGATCCTTTCGGTACAGGAGTTTTTGCAAAATGAAAAAGATTTTTATTGACGGCAGTGCCGGTACCACCGGTCTGCGCATTCGCGAGCGTCTTGGCGCACGCGAGGATATTGAGCTGTTGACCCTGCCCGAGGAGCTCCGCAAGGATCCCGCGGCACGCAAGGAGATGCTCAACAGCGCCGATGCAGTCTTTCTTTGTCTGCCCGACGACGCGGCAAGAGAGGCGGTCGCTATGATCGAAAACCCCGACGTAGTGGTGTTGGATACCTCCACGGCGCACCGCACCAAGGCAGGCTGGTGCTACGGCTTTCCGGAGCTTTCCGCTACTGCCGAGGCGAGTGTCAAGGCGGCAAAGCGCATCGCCGTTCCGGGTTGTCATGCCAGCGGCTTTATCGCGCTGATCTACCCCTTGGTCAAGGCGGGGATTCTTCCTGCCGATGCCAAGCTTTCCTGCACCTCGCTCACCGGTTACAGCGGCGGCGGCAAAAAGATGATCGCCGAGTACGAGGCGGACGAGATCGACGAGCTGTTGGGCGCACCGCGTCAGTACGGCTTGGGGCAGTCTCATAAGCACCTGCCCGAAATGCAGGCGGTAACGGGTCTTGCAAACGCACCGCTCTTTTTGCCCATCGTGGCAGATTTCTACAGCGGTATGGAGGTCACCGTTCCGTTGTTTTCGTCTCAGCTTTGCGAGGGCAAAACGGTAGAGGATATCAAGGCGGCGTATGCCGCACAGTATCAAACGCCTCTGTTGCGCTACGTCAGCGAGGCGGACGAGGGCGGCTTTTTGTCGGCGGCGGCTCTTTCGCACAAGGATTCCATGCAGGTGTCGGTGCACGGCAACGGGGAGCGCATTCTTCTCGTGGCGCGTTACGATAACCTTGGCAAGGGTGCGTCGGGTGCGGCGATCG
>JAZQYE010000143.1:0-3724 GCA_045633385.1 Eubacteriales bacterium
CTGATTTCGCACAAGTACAACCCCTCAGTCAGCTTCGCTGACAGCTCCCCTTACACAGGGGAGCCTACCGCTGCGGCGGAAACTGTGCAAAGCTAAAGCTTTTTGGAACCACCAGCAGTGCTGGTGGTTTTCGTTGCACAATCAAAAAAAGCCCCTCTCGGCGAGAGGGGCTTTTTGAAAGATGATGCAATTAAAAGGTGGGTGGGATTACGATTCGCTGTCGTCTTTTTTGTTGGAGGTGACCTTGTTCAGCACGACGGTTACCAAAATGATAATGCCCATAACGACCATAATACCGAGCATACCTTTACCGAGGTATTGCAGGTTGGTTACAAAATTCATAGGTTCGAACATACGTTTTTTCCTCCGTTACATAAAGAACTTCAAGATCAAACCGCCCGCAATAACAGACGCGATCTGACCGGATACGTTAACGCCGATGGAGTGCATCAAAAGGAAGTTTTGGGGATCTTCCTGCAAGCCCATTTTGTGAACGATACGACCGGACATGGGGAATGCCGAAATACCAGCCGCACCGATCATGGGGTTGATCTTCTTTTTAGAGAAGAGGTTGATCAGCTTTGCAAACAAAACGCCGCCTGCGGTATCAAAGATGAAGGCAAACAGACCAAGACCCAAAATGAGGAGCGTATCCCACTTCAAGAACTTATCTGCCGTCATTTGAGAAGCGATGGAGATACCGAGGAAGATGGTAACCAGGTTTGCAAGCACCTTTTGCGCGGTTTCGGAAAGAGAATCCAGAACGCCGCACTCACGAATGAGGTTGCCGAACATCAAAAATCCGACCAGAGATACTGCCGAGGGAGCTACGAGACCCGCGATAAGGGTGATGATGATGGGGAAGAGGATGCGGGTGAGCTTGGTGACCTCTCTGGGCTGATAAGGCATACGGATCATGCGCTCCTTTTTGGTGGTAAGGAGCTTGATGATGGGGGGCTGAATGATGGGAACGAGCGCCATGTAAGAGTACGCCGCAACCATGATCGCACCCGTGTACTCGGAGCCGAGCTTTTGGGAGACTGCAATTGCGGTAGGGCCGTCTGCCGCACCGATCACGGCGATGGATGCCGCGTCGTTGATGTTGGGGAAGAACATAGATGCCAGGCAAAGCGTGATAAAAATACCAAACTGTGCCGCAGCACCAAAGATCATCAGCTTGGGATTGGAGAGCAGGGGACCAAAGTCGATCATCGCGCCGATACCGATAAAGAGGAGCAGGGGAAAGAGCTCGTTTGCAATACCTGCGTTATACAGCGTGGTGAGCGCACCGTGCTCGGTAATGGCATCTGCAAACGGAATGTTTACCAAAATTGCACCAAAGCCGAGGGGGAGCAGAAGCGTGGGCTCCATTCCTTTTTTGATGGCAAGAAAGATCAAAATGCCGCCGATCAGCCACATCACGGGCATCTTCCAACCGTCACCCTCAAACAGGTGTAAAACGTTTTCGTACAAAAATTCTACAAATTCCATAGTTTAACCCTTTCTGCTGTTAATGTGAATTCAGAACCCCATCATTATACTGCAAAAGGCGATTGAAATCTACAAACAAATTGTTAACAAATGATGTAATTTGGTTCATATTTTAGCATATTTGCGCCTTGTTACGAATAATTTATAAATAGGTAGGAATTTTGTTCAAAGCCCTTGCAATTACAAACCGTTTATGGTATAATAAATGAGATATCTTTGCAGAAAGGAATTGCCGTTTTGGGGAATCTTATTAAATCCAAGCTGATCGAATCGTTTCAATCCATCATTCCCATTGCGCTGATCGTGGTGCTTTTAGCTGTCACGCTCACACCCATGGAGCCGGGGATCTTTCTTTTATTTTTGTTTGGCGTCGCCTGTCTGATTTTTGGGCTGTCGCTGTTTACCATGGGAGCGGAGATGTCCATGCAGACCATCGGTTCCAAGATAGGTGCATATCTTGCCAAATCGGGTAAGATATGGCTCATTACGCTGGTCAGCTTTTTGATCGGTATTTTCGTTACCATTTCCGAGCCCGATTTGCAGATCCTTGCAAAGCAGGTTGCCGATCTTTCGGGCAACGCCGACATGATGCAGATCTTGACCCTGACCATTTCGGTCGGTGTGGGCGTATTTCTCGTCATTGGTATGTTGCGCATTTTGTTCCGCATCAACCTGTCGTATCTGCTCATCGGCTTTTACGCCGTAACCTTTATACTTTGCGTCTTTTTCGTTTCTCCCGATTTCTGGGCGTTGGCATTCGATTCGGGCGGAGTTACCACAGGACCCATGACCGTTCCCTTTATCATGGCGATCGGCGCAGGCGTTTCGAGCATGCGCGCCACGGGCGAGGGACACGACGACGCGTTTGGTCTTGTCTCTCTTTGCAGCGTCGGGCCTATCATTGCCGTTATGATCCTCGGTATCTGCTTCTCCATCGGTGGGGGAGAGTACAGCGGCGAGGTCATCGAGCAGGTCGTTGATACGCAGGATCTGACCCTGCGCTACTTACATAGCTTTGCCGATCACGCCAAGGAGATCGCGCTGGCGCTTCTTCCCATCATCGTGTTTGCATTGCTGTTCCAGCTTTTGACGCGCGCGTTTACCGCACGCAAGCTTTTAAGAGTGGGCATGGGCGTGCTTTATACCTTTGTGGGTCTCGTTATCTTCCTGACCGGTGCAAACGAGGGCTTTTTGCCCGTAGGTCAGGAGCTTGGCAGCTCGCTGGCATCCTTGAGCGGCTGGTGGAAGTGGAGCCTCATTCCCATCGGCATGCTGCTGGGTTACTTTATCGTCAACGCCGAGCCTGCCGTTTACGTGCTGAATAAGCAGGTAGAGCAGATCACCGCAGGCGCTATTTCGGCAGAGACGATGCGACTTTCTCTTTCCATCGGTGTGTCGGCGGCGTTGGGACTTTCCATGCTCCGCATCCTCACGGGCATCAACGTGTTGTGGATATTGATTCCCGGATACGTCATTGCGCTGGGGCTCACCTTCTTTGTTCCCAAATTTTTTGTTGGTATCGCGTTCGATTCGGGCGGAGTTGCCAGCGGTGCCATGATGAGCGCGTTTGTGCTGCCCTTGGCAACGGGCGCGTGCCTCTCGCTGGGGGAGAGCATTATGACGCAAGCGTTTGGATGCGTTGCGTTCGTAGCGCTGACGCCTATCATTTCCATTCAGGTCTGCGGCTTGATGTATCAGGTCAAGTCCAAGCAGGCGGTCAGCCGCTTTGTATCCGAGCAGGAATACTTTATTGATTATACCACGCAAAACGAGGAGGTGTAAAACGAATGGCAAAACGTACAACAGTCGAAAAGCGCGTCAAGCTTTTGGTGTGTATCATCAAAAAGGGCGACGAGGTAGCACTTACCGAGGCGTGTCTGGAGTGCTGTGCCGCGCTCAACTTCTCGGGTATCGGTTACGGTACGGCAAAATCGCACTACATGAGCTATCTTGGATTGGATGAGATCGAAAAGCGCATCGTTTATTCGCTCATTCCCGATTATTGCGAAAAGAGCGTTCTGCGCGCCATCAACAAGCGCCTCAAGCTTTATCTGATGGGCAACGGAATCGCATTCACCATTCCGCTTTCGGGTATTTCCAACCTCATCAGCAACGCCATTCTTTCCACGCCCTTCCGCGAGGATGCGGCAGAGCCTCAAAAAAACAACAAAGAAAAGGAGAACCGCAAGATGCACGAACTCATCGATGCCGTTGTCAATCAAAAATTTACCGA
>JAZQYE010000144.1:0-5307 GCA_045633385.1 Eubacteriales bacterium
TCATCGGTAAAACTCTGATTTTACCCATCGTCGGCAGAGAGATCCCCGTGATCGCCGATGATTACGTAGAGATCGGATTTGGTACGGGCTGTGTAAAGATCACCCCCGCCCATGACCCCAACGACTTTATGGTTGGTCAGCGTCACGGACTTGAGCAGATCAAGGTCATGAACGATGACGCTACCATGAACGCAGGAGCAGGGAAGTACGAGGGCATGGATCGCTACGAGTGCCGCAAGGCGCTGGTTGCCGAGCTGGAGGCAGAGGGCTACCTGGTCAAAACTGTTCCGCACGACCACAACGTGGGCGTTTGCTACCGCTGCAGCACCACCGTTGAGCCGATGACCAGCGACCAGTGGTTTGTGAAGATGAAGCCCCTGGCAAAGCCTGCGATCGAGGCAGTTGAGAACGGCGACATCCGCTTTGTTCCCGAACGCTTCTCCAAGAACTATTTCAACTGGATGAACAACATCCTCGATTGGTGCATCTCCCGTCAGCTGTGGTGGGGACACCGCATTCCCGCATTCTATTGCGACACCTGCGGCGAGATGACCGTCTCCCGTGAGGATATCACCGTATGTCCCAAGTGCGGCGCTCCCGTCCGTCAGGATGAGGACGTGTTGGATACGTGGTTCTCGTCGGCACTCTGGCCCTTCTCTACAATGGGATGGCCCGAAATGACCGAGGATCTGAAAAAATACTATCCCACAAGCGTTCTTGTTACCGGTTACGATATCATCACCTTCTGGGTATCCCGTATGATCTTCTCGGGGCTTGAGCACATGGGTGAAAAGCCCTTTGATACCGTGTTCATTCACGGCTTGGTGCGCGACGCGCAAGGTAGAAAAATGTCCAAGTCCTTGGGCAACGGCATCGATCCCTTGGAGATTATCGAAAAGTACGGTGCCGATGCGCTCCGCTTTGCGCTCTCTACGGGTAACTCTCCCGGAAACGATATGCGCTTCTCCGACGAAAAGATGGAGGCGGCACGCAACTTTGCAAGCAAGCTGTGGAACGCATCGCGCTTCGTCCGTATGAACCTCACCATCGATCGCGTAGAGCTCCCCGAGGCTTCGGCTCTCACCGCCGAGGACAAGTGGATTTTGACCGAGTACAACAAGACCGTTGCAACCGTTACCAACGCGCTGGATCACTATGAGATCGGTGTGGCACTGAGTGCTATTTACGATTTTATTTGGGATATCTTCTGCGATTGGTACATTGAGTTGACCAAGAGCCGCCTTGCCGAAAAGGATACCGAGGGCAACCGCGTGGCACAAAACGTGCTTTGCTACGTTCTGACGGGAACCTTGAAGATGCTGCATCCCTTCATGCCCTTTATCACCGAGGAGATCTATCAGGCTCTGCCGCACGACGGTGATGCAGAGAGCATCGTGATTGCAAGCTATCCCAAGGCTGACGATGCACTCAACTTCCCCAAGGAGTCCTTGGAGCTGACCCGTGTGATCTCTGCCATCAAGGCAATTCGTCTGCGCCGCAATGAAATGAACGTCGTTCCTTCCCGTAAGGCAAAGGTGTATATTGCAACCGCATATCCCGAATCCTTTGGCGAGAACACCTATCCCTTCTTTGCCCGTCTGGCATCCGCATCCGACGTTGCCGTTGCCGCATCCTTTGACGATGCCACCGTCAGCGCCGATAACGCCGTGCAGATCATCACCGACTCCGCAACCATCTATCTGCCGCTGGCTGATCTGGTGGATACCGAAAAGGAGCGCGCACGCCTGGAGGCTGAGCAAAAGAAGCTGGAGGGAGAAATTGCACGTCTTGCAGGCAAGCTCTCCAACGCAGGATTTGTTGCAAAAGCACCCGCCGCCGTTGTGGATGCCGAGCGCGCAAAGCTTGCTAAATATCAGGAAAACCTGGACGGTGTTACCGCCGCTCTGGCAAAGCTGAAATAAAAAATCAATTGTAAATCCAAAGTGGGAGCGCCTTGCAAACAGGGGCTCTCACTTTTCATTTGCGCTTACAAAAAGAGCTTGAGCAAAGCCTTACTTGGGAGGTGTTCCGGCGCGAGTTTCCCTGAAAGGGTTGACAAAATGGGGGGAATATGCTATAATGAAATTGGCAGAGGCTTTGTAAATACCGAAAGTTGAAAGGTAACTCTGCAAAGATTTACAAAATACAGTTTAAGGAGGAGGTATTCATGATGCTTCAAAAATACTTCAAATCGTGCTTTTTGCTTGTTTGCGTAGTTTTATTGCTTGTTGCCGTTGTATCCTGCGGTACAGACAACACGGAAACAACACCAAGTACCGAGGATACGACAACGCCATCGACCAACGCACCGGCAGAACCGCAAAAAACGGATCGCTCCAACGAGATCATTGAGCAGTTCAATCAATCCATTCAAGCTGCTTCCAATGAGCTGAAATGGGAGCCGATAGAAGCACCTGAGGCTGACCAATCATTTTCGATGAGTCACTTGGTTCAAATGCTTTCTCAGCTCAATCTGAAAATCGATAACGTACGTCACGTCTCGGACAACAGAATGGAAGATACGCTGATCATTTTGAAAAACGGCACCTTGAGCATGAAGCGGACGGCAGAGCAGAAAATAGAGGGAAGTGAGCCGATTCAAATTCCCACTGTGCTCCGCATCAAGGCTTACGATGGAGGCATTGCGACTCTCAATACGCAGGGCGCCACAACGACCGCATCTGTTCAAATGTTTCCCACGGAAACCGAAGGCGTTGACGTAGCGCTTTTAAACGAAGCTCTTTCAAGCATGATCGAGGAGTGGAAGCAGACCTTAGAATCCATGAAAATGACCGCCGACAGCGTGATTTGTGACCTTGAAAAGCAGACCTACACCTTTTCCGAGGATTATTTGAAGAGCTTTTCCAATGCACTTTCCAAGCTGATCGTTCCCGACGATGAGGAAGCCGCTTCGATAGGGGTGGACCGTGATCAGTGGGTGACCGAGCTTGTTTTGGATTTGAGCGGTCTCGAAAATGAAAAAAAGCAAACGGCGCTTGTAACAGTAAAGGGCATGCGCGGACATCTGGATCTTTCTGCCACGATCATAAACGGTAAAAAGGCCGATGCTACGCCCTATACCTCCGTGCACGTAGAGGCAAAGGATCTGCTTGTTGCAGATCTTGAGATCACGTATAAGGAGGAGAATGTCCAACGTGCAACCCTGACCGTGACGCTTGCCGAGCAGGATTTGAAGATCGTAGGAACGTATTACTCTTCCGCTGAGAATTCGGCAAATTTTGAGATCGTGCTTTACTCCTTGGATAACGTGAAAACGGGAGAAATGGAAATTACCATAACCACTGTGCCGGAAAAAAGCCTTTCCATTGAGCTTTCCGGTTGGTTAAAGTCCGAATTCGAACAGTTTAAAACCGCTCGAATCTCGGGTGGCTTCTCCTATGAGCTCGATCAGGAGGGCAACTTGAAGCAGTTTGCGCTTTCGCTGTCAATACGAGGAGAGTTCTCTAACACAATCGCCTTTTCCTTGAGTTACAAGGATACCGAGGAGGGAGTAGTGTCTCATGTAAGCTGTACCTTTTTGGTTGATCCGGTGTACAATTTCTACTTTGGCATAAGCTATAACGAGGCAGAAATGAAGCGCAGCGGCACAACGGGCTTGGGATTTTCAATTAGAAATAGGCCGAACGGGGATTCCGGCTTTGCGCTATATGTTAATTTAAAAACGGTGACCTATTCGGAAAATGGCGCCGAGTATGAAATCTCCCTGCGTTACTCCTCGTATAATGAGAAAGGATTTGTAATTGAGCCCACAACAATTCTGCATGCGCGCATGCTGACCTCGTTTACCGACGAAATTGCGCTTTTGGATTCCGAAAAGGCATATCTGGACCGTTGCGATTGGGTATTTGAAAATCAGGATACCGTCAATGCAAGGTGTGCCGCTTTGGATATTTTGGCAGAGGCTTACCTTGGCAGCTCAAGTTTTGATCCCGAAAAGACGGGCTTCTACACGGTTGACGACCAATCGGGCATTGCCTACGTAACCGATATTTTTGTCACTCCGGAGGGAGTGGAGATCGAAACCTACGTACTGCTGGATTACGAGGATTACGTCAAAGACTACGGCTATATCAAGCACGACGGAACGTTTTCAAAGCTTTCATAATTTTTATGCATGATTTCTGCGGGGAAAGCCTTCTTCAAAAGGTTTTCCCCACGTTTTGTGCTTGAAAAAAATTTGTATTTGAGATAAGGAACACAAAAAATTCTATTGACAAAAAGGCGGGATTGTGTTATAATTTTTCTGTTAAAAGGAATGGAATTTTAATTCCGAATATACAGGAGGAAAACTTATGGAATTGCCAAACAAGCGCCCCGAAAATATGGAGCGAATCAACACAAAAGAGCTTGCCGATGCATTTATTGCCGAGCAGGTAAAAGAGATCAGAGCACAGGTAGGGGATAAAAAGGTCCTTTTGGCACTGTCGGGCGGCGTCGATTCTTCGGTCGTTGCGGCATTGCTCATTAAGGCGATCGGAAAGCAGCTCGTTTGCGTGCACGTCAACCATGGCTTGATGCGCAAGGGTGAATCCGAGCAGGTAATTGAGGTATTTGGCAAGGAGCTGGATGCAAATTTGATCTATGTCGATGCTACCGACCGTTTCCTCGATCTGTTGGCAGGCGTATGCGAGCCTGAAAAAAAGAGAAAGATCATTGGCGGCGAGTTTATCAAGGTATTTGATGAGGAGGCGTCCAAATTGGAGGGTATCTCCTTCTTGGCGCAGGGAACCATCTATCCCGATATTCTGGAGTCCGACGGTGTTAAGGCACACCACAACGTTGGCGGTTTGCCCGAGGATATGGAGTTTGAGTTGGTTGAGCCCGTTCGTCTGCTGTTCAAGGACGAGGTTCGCGTAGTAGGTGAGGCTTTGGGTCTTCCGCACGCAATGGTTTACCGTCAGCCGTTCCCCGGCCCCGGACTTGGCGTTCGTTGCCTGGGGGCCATTACGCGCGACCGTTTGCACGCTTTGCGCGAGGCAGACGCTATTTTGCGCGAGGAGTTTGACAAAAACGGACTTGCAGGAAAGGTATGGCAGTACTTTATTGCCGTTCCCGACTTCAAGAGCGTTGGCGTGAAAAACGATAAGAGATACGAGGGTTGGCCTGCGATCATTCGCGCGGCCAACACCACCGATGCCATGAGCGCAACCATCGAGGAGATCCCGTACGCGCTCCTGCACCACATCACCGCCCGCATCACCGCAGAGGTAGAGGGCATCAACCGCGTTCTGCTTGACCTTACGCCGAAGCCGGTTGGAACGATCGAATGGGAATAATTTTCGCATA
>JAZQYE010000145.1:0-10164 GCA_045633385.1 Eubacteriales bacterium
TAGAGAGTGCCAAATTTCCAACGTATGCGGCGTGCGAAAAATCAAAATCGGTCACGCGGCCGTTCTCGTCAAGGGTCGGTTCACCCGAGGGGAGCATGAGGTAGTCGTTGCGCATATCGAGCTGATTTTGCAGGTACGCGCGCAAAATGCGGTCGTATTCCTCACCGTATGCAGGCACGTTGTGGTGCTTGGCGAGCTTGT
Source organism: Eubacteriales bacterium (assembly GCA_045633385.1). GTDB lineage: Bacteria > Bacillota > Clostridia > Oscillospirales > CAG-272 > UMGS1865. The sequence goes on from JAZQYE010000145.1 coordinate 202, forward strand.
CATAATAGATCCAGTTGACCATGTGAAAGCTTGCATCGGGGAGCGCGGGAATGCAAGCACCGTAGATATTGACGTGCACGGGAATGCAGATCTGCTCGTCTTTGACGGTGATCTTCAATTCCTCGTCGTAAGAGCCGGCAACGGCATTGGCGGGAACGTCCACGCGCACGAACAGCGCAACGCGGCCGCTTTGCAGAGTCCCGTCTTGGATGGGGCGTGTGATCTCGTACACGTCAAAGGGGGCTTTGCGCGTAACGAAGTGCTTGACGCTTTCGTAATCGGTGGTGGTGTGGGTGCGTAAGCCGCTGTTTTCTCCCACGTGTGCGGGGAGTAGCTGATATACGGTCGCACGGCATTGTGTTCCCGTAAAGGACGCGCAAAACGAGGTGCTCTCCGCAAGGGTCAGATCGGTCAGGATCTGAAAGCAGGTATCGGCGTTGCGTGCGCTGTCCAGCTCGGCACGGCATACGCCGTTTAAGGGGGAGTCGGGATAGAGCCATTCGGTTTCAAAAAAGATACTGTAATTCATGAGCTGTATTTCTCCAATCCGCGTTGAGTTTCGCACAAAAAACAAGGGCTTGTCTCTTGACTTTTTTTGGCTTTTGGTATATACTAATAGTGTACGTTCATTATAGCACCAAAAAATCAAAAAGTCAATCCCCTTTTGGGAGAACGCCTGCATTTTCAAAAAGAAAAACGACCTGCCCCGAGGCAGGGAAAGGAGGGAGCGCAATGGCAGATTTTGACGAGCACTTTATGCAAGGGCCGATGGACGACGTGGGCACGCTCAAGCTTTCGGGCACCATCGAGCACGTGATCTATTCCAACGATGAAAACGGGTTTGCCATTTGCGATCTCGGCACCGACAGCAACGAATTGGTCACCATTACGGGCACGCTTCCCTACGTGGGCGAGGGTGACGTGGTCACCGTGTACGGCAAATGGGTGCACAATCCCAAATACGGCAGGCAGTTTCGCGTAGAGCAAGCCGAAAAACAGCTCCCCGCAGATAAGGCGTCCATGCTCCGTTACCTTAGCGCAGGCACTATCAAGGGCATCGGCCCCAAGACGGCACAGCGCATCGTGGACGAGTTTGGAGACGAGACCTTTGACGTTATCGAAAATCACCCCGATTGGCTGGCGGAGATCCACGGAATTACGCCCAAGCGCGCCCGCGAGATCTCGGCAGAGTTTAAAAACAAGGCGGGCATTCGCGCCGCAATGATCTTCTTCCGCGAGTTCTTCGGTGCGGCCCTGACCGTTCGCATCTACCAAAAGTTTGGCAGCAGCGCGGTGGATATTGCCAAAAACAACCCCTATCTGCTTTGCGAGGAGATCGACGGCATCGGCTTCGAAAAGGCAGACCGCTTGGCGATCAAGCTTGGCTTGACGCAGGATTCACCAGACCGCCTTGCCAGCGGCGTGCTGTATCTGCTCAACTCCAATGCGCAACAAAACGGGCACGTGTGTCTGCCGCGCGATAAGGTGGTGGCAAGCTCCGCAAAGCTGTTGGGAGCCTCAGAGGAGGCGATCGATGCCGCCGTTTCGGATCTGCTATCCCGCCAAAAGCTACGCACGGTGCGCTTTGACGAGGTGAACTACCTCTATGACCGCCAAGCCTACGAAAACGAAAAGTATATTGCACGCAAGCTGGTGCTGTTGGATAAGATCTGCCCCGTAATGGACACGGCAAATATCGATTCCTTTATTCGGCGCGAGGAGCGCGAGAGCGGCATCGAATACGCGCGACTGCAACGGCAGGCGATCTTTTCGGCGTTGGAAAACGGCGTTATGCTACTCACGGGAGGACCCGGAACGGGTAAGACCACCGTTGTGCGCGCGCTGTTGCATATTTTTGACAGCATGGGGCTTTCCATTGCCCTTTGTGCACCCACGGGACGCGCGGCAAAGCGACTGTCGGAATCTACCTCTACCGAGGCAAAGACCATTCACCGATTGCTGGAATACGGCGGCGGTGAGGAGGGTGGACGCGCACGCTTCAACCGCGACGAAAAAAATCTGCTTGATGAAAACGTTGTCATCATTGACGAGGCTTCCATGGTCGATAACGCCCTGATGTCGGCGCTGTTACACGCAGTCAAGCCCGGCGCACGCGTGATCGTGATCGGAGACTCCGATCAGCTCCCGTCGGTTGGCGCGGGCAACGTGTTGCACGATCTGTTGGCAAGCGAGCGCTTTGCCACGGTGCGCTTGGACGAGATCTTTCGTCAGGCGCAGGAGAGTCTGATCGTTACCAACGCACACGCCATCAACCGCGGAGAAATGCCGCGCTTGGATATCAAAAACAACGATTTCTTCTTTTTACCGCGTGAGAATGACCGCGATATTGCGGCAACCGTGGCACAGCTTTGTCAAATTCGTCTGCCACGCACCTACGGCGAGCTTGCCGTTAAAGGCACGCAGGTCATTGCTCCCTCGCGCAAGGGCGAAACGGGAACCGAGCATTTGAACGTGATCCTGCAAGGTGCGCTCAATCCGCCTTCTCCCGAAAAGAAAGAGTACCGCTACCGCGAGATCGTTTTTCGTGAGGGCGACCGCGTAATGCAGACCAAAAACAACTACGATATGGAGTGGGAGAGAGCCGACCATAGCTTTGGCAACGGCATCTTCAACGGAGACATCGGTACGATCTTGTCGATCGATCTTCTCAACGAGTGTATGGTGATCGAGTTTGACGATCGTACGGCAAATTACGATTTTCACTTGCTTGAGGAGCTTGAGCCTGCCTACGCCGTGACCGTTCACAAAAGTCAGGGCAGTGAGTACCCCATCGTGGTGCTTCCCGTGGGCGGCGTTTCGGGTATGCTCCTCTCGCGCAATCTCTTTTACACGGCTGTTACGCGTGCACAGAGTATGGTCGTTTTGGTCGGGCGTGAGAGCCTGATCCGCACTATGGTCGAAAATAATCGGCAATCCATGCGCTATACGGGGTTGATCAAATGGCTACGCGAAGCAGAGGAATAAAAATACTGCGGGATCTTTTCTTCCCACCCAAATGTGCCGCGTGTAACGTCTTACTGCCATGGAAGATGGAGTCGGATGACACCGATGCGCTTTGCTCTGCCTGCCGCAAGGTGTGGGAGAGCGAAAAGCTGGAGACCTGCGGCGTTTGCACCAAACGGGTAAGCGAATGCCATTGTATGCCGCTGACCTTGCAAAAAGCAAAATGCGCCGCGCTTGCCAAGCTCGTTTATTACGATCCTTGCAAAAGTGCGTCGGTGCAAAGCAGAATCCTCTACCGCATCAAAAAGCAACGCAACGATCGCACCGAGCGCTTTTTGGCAGAGGAGCTTTGGGAGGCATTGGATCGCTTGATCGAGGAGGAGGGCGTTGACCGCACCTCGCTCGTCATTACATATCTGCCGCGCGCGTATGCGGCAAGAGCGGAGCTTGGCACCGACCAAGCCGAGGTGCTTGCCAAACGGCTGTCGGAAATTGGCAAAATTCCCATGCAAAGGCTGATCAGTCGCCGCTTGCTGCAAAACGCAAGGCAGAAGAATCTGTCCTACGCCGGGCGCATTCAAAACGCCAACCGCGCCTTTTTGGCGGCAAAGGACGCCGACTGTAAGGATCGGGTCGTTTTGCTGGTGGACGACATGGTCACCACGGGAGCGGGCATGGCACGCGGAACGCGCCTTTTGAAAAAAGCGGGTGCGAGGGCGGTGTACGGCGTTGCGGTGGCGTCCGATATCGTCAACAAGGATCAAATTCGATGATTTTTGATAAAAACGACTGTTTTTTTCAAAAAAAGATTGATTTTATCAACTAAATCATGTATAATGAAAATAGAAGCACTGTCGGAGAAGGGAGGTCGTGACCGATGAAGGAGAAAAACGGAGCCGCAGGTGCGCAAAAGCCCAAGACCGCAAAGCATTCCAATGCGGCGGTGCGTACGCAAAGGCGTACGGGCGGCTTTTTGAATACGATGCGTGCGTTGGTGCGCAAGCTGCAATTCAATCGAAATATCGGTATCGACCTTGGTACGGCGACCGTTCTGGTGTACGTGCAGGGCAAGGGCATCGTATTGCAGGAGCCCTCGGTGGTGGCGATCGACACCAACACCGACCGCATTCTCAAGGTAGGTATCGAGGCACAGCAAATGCTTGGTCGTACCCCCGGTAATATCGTTGCCGTGCGTCCCTTGCGTGACGGCGTTATCAGCCAGTACGAGGTCACGCTCAAAATGATCCAATACTTTATTCGTCGCGCTTGCGGTAATCTCTTTTTCCCACCGCGCGTCATGATCTGCATTCCATCCGGTATTACCGAGGTCGAGGAAAAGGCGGTTTTGGATGCCGCGCGTGAGGCGGGTGCACAAAAAACGTATTTGATCGAGGAGCCCGTTGCCGCCGCCATTGGCGCAGGGCTGAACATTTACGCTCCCATTGGAAACATGGTGGTGGATATCGGCGGTGGAACCACCGACGTTGCCGTTCTTTCGTTGGGCGGCGTGGTCGTTTCGCGCTCCACCAAGATCGCGGGCGATAAATTTGACGAGGCGATCATTCGCTACGTGCGCCGCAAGTACAACGTGCTGATCGGCGAGCGGACTGCCGAGGCGGTCAAAAAACAGATCGGAGCGGTGTACGATCACCCCGAAGCCGTGCACGTGGAGGTCAAGGGAAGATGTATCCGTCAAGGACTTCCCAAGGTCATTACCATCAGCTCCAAGGAGATGATCGAGGCACTTGCCGAGCCGGTCACGGCAATTCTGGATGCAGTCTGCTGGGTCATCGAAAACACGCCCCCCGAGCTTTTGGGCGATATTTTACATAACGGCATCGTGATGACGGGCGGAGGAAGCCTTTTGTACGGCTTTGATCAGCTGCTCACACAGGTCACGGGTATCAAAACGCGCGTGGCAAAGGATGCCGTCTCCTGCGTGGCGGTCGGAACGGGAAAATCGCTCGATAATCTCGACCTGCTCCACGAGGGAGCCATCAATATTTCAAGAGACCGAAGAAGTCGCGCGTGATGCGGCGGTGGGTGAGTGGCGCCGAGTGCGGACGCTCACCCCGTCGTTTTGCATATCAATCATACACGAAAGGAACGAACCGATGAATTATTTGATCCATGATCGCAAGCCCTTATCGCTGTTTCACTTTTTTGAGGAGCTTTGCGCCATTCCGCACCCCTCTTATCACGAGGAGCGCGTTGCCGATTATCTGGAGGAGTTTGCCGCCGCACGCGGCTTGGAGTGCTACCGCGACAAATTGCACAACGTGCTGATCAAAAAGCCCGCAACGCCCGACATGGCGCATTGCGAGCCCGTGCTCTTTCAGGGGCACACCGATATGGTCTGCGTCAAAACAGCAGACTCCGCACACGATTTTATGCAGGATGCGCTCGATTTGTATCTGGACGGTGACTTTTTAAAGGCGAGAAACACCACCCTGGGTGCTGACGACGGTGTTGCCGTAGCGGTCATGCTGTCGCTGTTGGACGGAGAGTTGACCTCGCACCCCGCGCTGGAGTGCTTGTTCACTGCCGCCGAGGAGGTAGGTCTTGACGGCGCGGAGGGCTTTGATTATTCCAAGATCGCCGCGCGCCGTATGATCAATATGGATAGTGAGGATCTCGGAGTAGTTACCGCAGGCTGTGCAGGCGGTGTGCGCTCCACCCTGACTGCGCAATGCGAGCGCGTGCCCTTTGCAGGGGCGTGCGTAGAGATCTTTTTGCAGGGACTGTTCGGCGGACACTCCGGTGTGGACATCTGCCGCGGCAGAGCCAACGCCAACAAGCTGATGGGGCGTTTGCTTGCCAAGCTGCAAAAGGAGCAGCAGATCTGCTTGGTCAGCGTTTGCGGTGGCTCTAAGGATAACGCCATTCCGCGCGATTGCAGAGTGGTCATTTCGGTAGCGAACGCCGACTCGGCAATTGCCTTGTTGCAGGCTGAAGCGGCTTGCATTTCGGCAGAGCTGTGCGCCGCCGACAACGGATTTGTATCTACGGTGCGCGAGATCGCCGCACCCGATACCATGCTTACGGCAAAAGACTCTGCGCAAATCGTCTTGTTGCTTGCCGTTGTTGACAACGGTGTAAAGGAAATGAATTACAACGTACCGCACCTTGCCGAGTGGTCGCGCAATCTCGGCGTGGTCAAAGTGGAAGGGGAGCACGCCGAGCTCGTGTTTGCATCCCGTTCCGCTATGGAGAGCCGTTTGGATGCTTCCATTGACGAATTGGATCTGCTTGCCGCTTTGACGGGCTTTACCGCCAAGCATTACAACCGCTATCCCGGTTGGGATTTTGCCCCTACGTCTCCCTTGCGCGATCTTTACCTGCGCGCTTACCGCGAGGTCACGGGCAAGGATGCCGTTATCGACGTTATTCACGCAGGGTTGGAGTGCGGCATCATCTTCTCCAAGCTTCCCGATATGGACGTGATCTCAATAGGACCGGATATGCGCGACGTGCATTCACCCGACGAGAGGTTGGATCTTTCTACCATGGAAACGCTGTGGCAGACGATCGAAAAAATGTTTGCACTTTCAAAGTAATATCACAGTGTTGGAGTATCGGAATGGGACCTGAAACAATTGCGCAGATCATTGGCATGTTTGCCATGGCGATGAACTGTATCTCTTTTCAATTCAAGAAAAAAACGCAGATCCTTGCATTTCAACTGTGCGGATCAACGCTGTTTGCCATCAACTTTTTCATGCTGGGAGCATATTCGGGCGGTTTGCTGAACGCAATTGCCGTCATTCGTGCAATCGTTTACATAAAGGAAAAGACTTTTCACTCCAAGCACATTGCGTGGGTGTTCGGCTTTTCCGCGCTGTACGTTCTTTCGTACGTCTCGGTGTTTACGGTGTTTGGCACACCCTTTGAGGGCTGGAAGCCCGTGGTGGAGCTGCTTCCCGTTATCGCTATGGTTCTGACAACCGTCAGCTTTCGTTGCAACGATGCAAAAGCGGTACGCTTTTTCGGTATGTTTTCTTCCCCCCTGTGGCTGACCTATAATATCATCTGCTTCTCTGTCGGCGCCATCATCTGCGAGGTCCTGAATTTCGTCTCCTTGGTCGTCGCCATCCTGCGCTACGATATCAAAAAAACTTCCGCATTGGAAAAAGAATAATGGGAAAGGCTTCTTCTCATAAGGAAGTTTAATTTCTCCTTGTAGGGACAGGCGTCCTCGACTGTCCGAAAAGACAAAAATTTGATACGTAGAAAGCAAAGAGATAACCCCGACAGATTTTTAACCTGTCGGGGCTATTCTTTATTTCCATCGATCAATCAAAAAGTCATTTTCTTTGGTTTCTTTAACTGTATACTGTTTTTGACATACAGTGCAGTAAAATTCTATATGAGTAAATTTCATATTACCTTTTACAGTTATATCAGCCACTTCAAAATCATAGTTTTTTGCTTCTTCAGAATCAGAATGTATTATCTGTGATACTTTCTTACGAATCAGTTTTTCTCCACAGTAAGGACAATAATGTTTTTTTAAATATACGAAAAATGGATTTTCACATTTAAAACTATATCCTTTTATTTTCATAATTCCCTCCATTTCGTTTTGTCGCCAGTTTCGCCTTTGTATTACAGCGTTGCAAGCAACGCTGGCTTCGGGCAAAGCCCATACCCCTAAAGATGCACGAGCGCGTCCATAGGCTCCCTCAGGGAGGGAGCTCTCGACGAAGTCGGGTGAGGGAGAGTGCGTTACAATAAAGTTAGCACAAACCCAAAGTTACGCAGGCTCCTTCCGTCACGGCTGCGCCGTGCCACCTCCCTCTCGGAGGGAGGCTTTTCGTTAGTTCCATTATAACACAAATCTGCAGAGAAAACAAGTTCTCTGCAGAAATTTGTTTGTAGGGGCGTTCATCGTACGCCCGCGGGCGATCAATGATCGCCCCTACGGTCAACATCCTTATAAGGACCAGCCTAAAATCAGAGGTTTTTTTGTCAGGACCTTTTGCAAAGGTCCTGACACCCCCAAAACTTTTATAGAGGATTTGTGGGAGGGGCTTTTTTAAAAAAGCCCCTCCCACAAAATTCTTCAAAATCCTGACAAAAATTCCAAAAAGAATCACTTAAACTTTGGTGTAAAGGATGCGGATGCGGAGGTAAGGGCTTGGGAAAAACCGACGAAGCCGAGGTCATTGGCGACGCGTTGGACGGAGTCGTATTCGAAGGTCGTCAAGCGGCGTTTGAGGTTGGGGTAGGGGACGTCCTGTGCAAAGTCGGGCGTATATTGACCCATCAGGGAGAGCAGGAAGGCATCTGCTCCAAACTGCTCGTGCAGGGCGTGGAGAATATCAATGGAGTCGGTGCGGCAAGCAGGCAGGATCAAATGCCGCACGATCACGCCGCGCACCATCAAGCCGTTGTCATCGATCGATGGCATCCCTGTTTGACGGAGCATTTCCCGTAAGGCATTGGAGGAAACGTCAAAATAATCGGGTGCGGCGGAATACGATGCCGCAAGCTGTGCGGAATAATATTTAAAATCCGGCAGATAGATATCCACAAGCCCATCCAATCGGCGCAGGGATTCCGCCGATTCGTAGGAACTGCTGTTCCAAACCACAGGGATCTTGAGCTGTGGCTTGACGGAGGCGAGCAGGACTGCCAATTCGTTGGTGTAGTGCGAGGGAGTGACGAGATTGATATTGTGCGCACCGCGTTCCTGCAGGGAGAGCATGGCGTCACGCAATTGCTCCGCGCTCATTTGCTCGCCTACGTTGCCGCGGCTGATGTCACGGTTCTGACAAAAAACGCAACGCAGATTACAGCCGCAAAAAAAGATAGTTCCCGAGCCGTTCGTGCCGCTGATGGGCGGCTCCTCCCACGGGTGGAGCGCAACACGGGCTACCGAAAATTCACTCCCAACACCGCAAAAGCCGTGGATGTTCTCCCCACGCTCGACATGGCAGTGACGCGGACATTGATCACAGTACATTTTTATCCCTCCTTTTTCTTCGTTTTTCTATATTGTAACACAAAAAAATGCAAAAAGCAAGAGTTGTTTTTGGGAGTGTGATATTGACAATTGCTGTAAAAGGTGGTATAATAAAGTTTATGAGAAATGACTTTTTTGCGTGCGACGTTTTGGTCGGATGCGTTTTTTTATGAGGGAGAGAAAAATGGACGCCACTTTTTTGATCACAAGCATTGGGCTTGGAGCAGGACTTGCAATGGATGCTTTTTCGGTATCCTTGGCAAACGGACTCAACGAGCCTTGCATGAAGGGCACGCGTATGTGCGGTATTGCCGGCATTTTTGCATTATTCCAATGCGCTATGCCGCTGATCGGTTGGATCTGCGTGCACACCGTAATGCAGTACTTTCAGGCTTTGGAGGTCGCCATTCCGTGGATCGCGTTGGCGCTTCTCGGCTTTATCGGCGGTAAAATGCTGATTGAGGGATTGCGTTCGGGCGGTTGCGGAGAGGAGGAGCGCCAAGCTACCACCGTCAGCCTTGCGGGGCTGTTGGTGCAGGGCGTTGCAACCTCTATCGATGCGCTGTCGGTCGGCTTTACTATTGCCTCCTACGATTGGGTCTTGGCGCTGATCAGTTGTCTGATCATTGCGGTCGTCACCTTTGCCATTTGTATGGGCGGACTTTTGATCGGCAAAAAATTCGGTACCTGCCTGGCAGGTAAGGCTTCTGTTCTCGGTGGCGTGATTTTGATCGCCATTGGCTTGGAGATCTTTATCAGCAGCTTTTTTGGTGCATAAAAGCGCAAACGGAGCGCTAAAATGATCATGTAAGAGCACGACGAAAAATGTAGGAAAGGAATTTTTTACAATGTTCAAAAAACTTGCAAAATGCGTGCGGGAATATAAGCGCAGTGCGATTCTGACCCTGTTTTTGATGGTTGGCGAGGCTGTGATCGAAACCTTTATCCCGTTTATCACCGCAGAATTTTTGATCAACCGCATTCAAACCGAGGGCAAGAACCTTGACATGGGGTATATCGTTAAGATCGGTATC
>JAZQYE010000146.1:0-1946 GCA_045633385.1 Eubacteriales bacterium
GTAATATTTTACATTTTTGGTTAAAACAAAAGATTTTTTTTAATTCCTCAAAGCCTCACGGCTGCTCAGGTAGGATTGCCTCGCCCTGCCTCCCTCCGCAGAGGGAGGTGGCTTTTTCCGTGCTTCACACGAAAAAAGACGGAGGGAGTTCCTTGTTCAGCTACAAATGAGCACAAAAAAATCACCCGCAACGAATGCGAGTGATTTTTATTATTTTTATTATTTTATGGCTTCTTTATGCTCAAATTCAAAACCAACGCCACACCCGAAAGCGAAAGCAAAAGCACGAATGGAGCAATATATCCGCCCGTTGAAACCTGCAAGCTTGAGCAAGCGGTTGCGATAAAGGACGCCGCCATAAGATTGAAGTTCACAACCCCAAGATTTGAAGCAAAGTGCTTCGTTCCGTAGAATGCGGAGGTGAACGCAGAGGCAACCGTGGGGGATGCGCCGTATGACATACCCGTTAAGCAAAGACCGACTATGCAAAGCGGAAGCGAGTGAACATTAACCGCAATAAGCGTCAAACCTGCCGCAACGATGGTAAGAATATTGGCAAGAAGCATTGTAAATCTTCTGCCCATCCTGTCGAACACGATACCCGTTAAAATTCTGCCAAGTCCGTTGAACATTGCAAGCACGCCAACGAGCGTCGTTGCAAGAGCTGCCGTTGCTCCAACCGAGAGCGCAAGGTCACGCGCAAAGCTTATCACCGCGCTGCCAACCGCCGTATTGAAAACGAGGAACAAAAATGCTCTCCAAAACGTAAATCTCTTAATCATCTCGCCCGAGGTATAGTCACGCGCCTCAAAGCTCTCTTCCCTCTTGCTCGCCGCCTTTTTGGGCGCGGGGAGAGTCACCGTTGCATCGGGCTTTTCAATAAATATCGCGGAAAGCGAAATAACCACAGCAATAGCGATACCGAGGACTACGTAGGTTCCTCTCCAACCGAGCGAGGATTCAAAAAGGGATGCCGCAAGATTTCCGAGAACAAGCGAGCTTGCGCCAAATCCCATCATAAGCGCGCCCGAGGAAAGACCTCTCTTGTCGGGAAACCACGCGTTAACCGTGGAAATGATAACGATATAAGCAACGCCAATGCCAAAGCCCGCCATAAACGCATAGGTAAGATACAAAAGCGCGGGAGCATTAGCAGAAAGTAAGCTCGTATTTACAAATCCAAGACCCGCAAGCACACCCGAGAAAATAATCACGGGCTTCGTAGTGAATTTCTTAACCATAGCGCTTGACAAGAGACCGCCAACGCAGAAAAAACACATAGTAAGCGTGAAATTGAGCGCAAGGGTTGAGGGAGCATAGGAAAGCTCCTGCGCAAAAGGTACTTTCAGAATTGACCAGGCATAAATAATGCCCGCAAAAAGCATCGCAAAAACGCCAACAATCAGCATCCTCACGCGATTTTCAACAGTATTTTTCATTTTTTTGTCTCCTTTTATTTTTTTGTGACAAATTATTATACCATATTTTTCGACTTTTGTAAAGAGGAGAATTTTGGATGTTCATAAAAACAAACATATAAAAAAGCAAATAAAAATCACCAAAAATGTATTGACACAAAGCTTTTTTTGTGGTATAATTCATCTGTTGTAAATATTGGGATATAGCCAAGCGGTAAGGCACCAGACTTTGACTCTGGCATCTCGATGGTTCGAATCCATCTATCCCAGCCAGAAAAAAGCACGCGCAAGCGTGCTTTTTTCAGTTATATTCGCCTCGCAGCGAGTTCTATTGCTTCGCAGTGATATTCGGCTTACGCCGAGTGGTATTCGCTTCGCGAGTTTAGGAGGCGAATATAATATCACTGAAGCCGTAAGGCTTCAATATCAGTTTTGCGTAAGCAAAAATATCACGCCGACAAAATCGGCATATCACTAAGAACTTCCCCCACAGCACCACCCCCTCGAACAGATTCAAGACCCCACATT
>JAZQYE010000147.1:0-1660 GCA_045633385.1 Eubacteriales bacterium
AGGAAAGATTTTATGGAAAGAATCGTAAAAGTAGGTATCATCGGATGCGGAGGAATCGCAAACGGAAAGCATATGCCCTCTCTGTCCCGTGTACCAAACGTAAGAATGGTTGCGTTTTGTGATATTATCGAAGAACGCGCAATCAAGGCAAAGGCTCAGTACGGAACCGAGGACGCTAAGGTCTATACTGACTACAAGGAGCTCCTCAAGGACGAAAGCATTGAGGTAGTTCACGTTCTTACTCCTAACCGCGAGCACGCTCAGATCACCGTTGACGCTCTTTACGCAGGCAAGCACGTAATGTGCGAAAAGCCCATGGCAAAAACCGCCGCTGACGCAAAGAGAATGTACGAGGCAGCACTTGCTACCGGCAAGAAGCTTACCATCGGTTATCAGCACAGACAGAAGCCACAGAGCATTTACGCTAAAAAATACATAGAATCCGGTGCACTGGGTGAGATCTACTACGCTAACTGCCTTGCTATCAGACGCCGCGGAACTCCCAACTGGGGTGTATTCCTTGACGAAGAAGCACAGGGCGGTGGACCCATCATCGATATCGCTACCCACTCCCTTGACTTGACCCTTTACCTTATGAACAACTACGAGCCCGAAATGGTTATCGGTAAGACCCATAAGAAGCTTGAGCATCCAGAAGCAGGTAACATCTGGGGTGACAATGGAGTAAGCACTACTCCCCTTGAAGAGGCTGCTTGCGCATTCATCCGTATGAAGAACGGCGCAACCATTATGCTTGAGACCAGCTGGGCGCTGAACACCTGCGAGCCTATCGAAGAGGGCAGCTGCGTTCTTTGCGGAAGCCGCGAAGGTCTTCAGATCAAGAACAACGTTCTCAAGATCAACAAGGTAGAGTTCGACCGTCAGACCGAAACCACCGTTAACACCAGCGCAGGCGGAGTTGCTTTCTACGAAGGCGCATCCACCAAGGCTCCCGACGTTGAGGCTGCAAACTGGATCAGATCCATCGTTGAAGATACCGATCCCGTTGTTCTTCCCAAGCAAGCTTACGTTGTATCTCAGATTCTTGAGGCTATTTACGAGTCCTCCAAGACCGGAAAGCCGGTGTATTTTGACTGATGAAGGTAGCAGTATTTGGCGTTTGGCACGTCCACGCATCTGATTATACAAAAAAAGCTCTCGAGCTTGGCGAGGTTGTCGGATTTTACGAAAGAGACGATAAGCTGGCAGAGGAGTTTGCGGCAAAATTCTCTCTTAAGAGATTTGCAACTCCCGAAGAGCTTCTGGCAAGCGACGCAGAGGGCGTTATCGTTTGCTCCGCATCTTTCGATCATACGGAGGATATGATAAAGATCGCAAATGCGAAAAAGAACATTTTCACCGAAAAGGTTCTGGCTCTTACCGACGAAGAGTGCGACAAAGTTGAAAAGGCTGTAAATGAAAACGGTGTTTCCTTCACCATTTCCCTTTTCCAGAAATACATTGCGTCAAGAGCTGCTGTCAAGAGAATCGCTGACAGCGGTGAGCTTGGCAAGATCAACTATATGCGTTTCCGCAACTGTCACTCAGGAAGCATTGGCAACTGGCTTCCCAAGCATTTTTACAACGCAAAAGAGTGCGGCGGCGGTGCTATGATCGACCTTGGCGCCCACGGTATGTATCTTACCCATTGGATCCTGGG
>JAZQYE010000148.1:0-7596 GCA_045633385.1 Eubacteriales bacterium
CGCTTGGCCTCCGACTTCCTTTAAAAAATACATGGGCACTCTCCCCTCAAAAATACACACGCAGTAATACCCCACACCGCAATGCCTTCCATTTCGTTCCCCCCATTCTGTTCATACAACAAAAATCTCGGTGCACCAAACGGCGCACCGATATTTTTTAGAAATTTGATTTATATAATCCTTTGCACAGCTTGCTTCGTCAAGGGCTCATCATTCGAACGATCTCCTCGGATTGCTCGCCTACCAGATCGTTCAGTTCCTTCACGGTTGCGGCGGGATCATAGGTAACGTATCGAACGGTGATAACGTCGCCCTCGGATATGACAGAATGATTGTGGGAAGGCTTTGCGCGCTTGAATGCCACCACCACGCAGGAGTTGGGCCAAAGCACGTCTCTGAGTTCCTTTCCGACTACAAAGGCATTGGGATTTACAGTAAGTGAGGTCTCAACGTCAAACGGCGTTTTGCCCTTGGTGATCTTATGCAGCTTGGCGTCTATGATCTTGTCCGTAAGATCTTCAAGTCCCGAGGATTCCACGATCAAAAGCGCAACGGTCGTTGTAATGACAATTGGCAACACGTTGTAAATTCCACCAAGCGACTCGATAGCAAACACACACGCCGTTAAAGGAATGCGCGAGGTTGCACCAAGAAACGAGGTAATGCCAAGCACCACCATCAAAACGTAATACTCCTCGCCTATCCAACCCAACGCTATCATCGCGTTGCCACAAAGCGCACCGATCATCGCTCCAAACGCAAGCGTTGGCAAAAAAACGCCGCCCGTCGCGCCCGAGGTGTTACACAAGATCATACCTATGGCACGAATGAGGAACAAAAGGACGAGCGCGTACCATGCCGCCCCGTTGGTAAACAAAGAATGGATGAGCGAATGTCCCGATCCGAGCGCATCGGCAAAGAAAAATCCGACAACGGAAACGACTGCAAACAGAACGGGCAGAACGATCTTGATAGAAAACCGTTTGAGAATGAGATACATCATGCGATCGACGTGGTGATACAAACGGGTAAAGAGGATCGAACAAACGCCCGAAACAACGCCCAGAAGAAGCGGTGCAAAAAACAAACCCGCAGGAATAGCTTGCAGCTCGGAAAGTCCAAAAAAGCCCAATTCTCCGATCCCGATTGCCGCAAGGGCTTTTGCGGTGATCTGCGCAGTGATCACCGAGATCGATGCAACGCTCAAAAGAATGGGCGAAAAATGCTTGTGGAGCTCCTCCATGGCAAAAATGATTGCGCTGATGGGAGATGCGGTAGCAATGGAAAAGCCTGCCGAAGCGCCGCCCGTCATAACGTATCTGCGCCAGCCCTTGTACTTTTCTTTTCCAAAGCATTGCACAACACCGTCACCCACGGCAGTCCCCATTTGCACGCACGGCCCCTCGGTACCGAGAGGAAGCCCTGCCAAAAACGTCAGCAATGCGGATATCGGCAACAGGAACGCACTCGTGACCCAACGAAAGCTGAAAATGCCCTTGATAGCGGCAACCGAGGTTGGTATGCCTCCGCCTCTGCAGCTGTGTGACTTGGAGAGGAGCAGGCTTGCCATTACACCAATCAAAGCGGCGGTGATAATGAGAATGGGAATCAGCACGGGATTGGCGCGAACCGATTCGTATGCCCAACCCGAGAGGTGGAGCACCCATTCCACCATGATCTTAAAAACGGTGATCAGAATTGCCGCAAAAAATCCCGTTATCACCGAAAATACAATGCAGGGAAAAAGTGAGCGGCTGATATGATTATCAAATTTGTGACGCATAAATAAAACCACCAATATTGAAACTGTTCAAGACAGGGAAAAGCCATATTGCCCCTCTCCGTCAATCAACCAATTATACCACAATTTTTATAAAAAATCAATACTTTTTTGGCACAGTGAAAAGGCGAAAGAAAAAGCCGATCCTCTCCGAATTTTCGGCGGAGAGAGTCGGCTTTTTCATGATCGATCATTACAGATGTCCACCGTCAATTTCCGCCGCGTTCTTTCCGTGAATAATGACCGTTTTATCCTCTGGCACGTACGCATCGGGGAAATGGATCATGACGTTTTCTTTTTCCAGCTTTGCTTGCAACGCTTTGATCTCCACGTGTGCAACGGGTCGATCGCTCTTGATTGCAAGGCTTGCCGCCTCGCCTGCCGCTTGACCTGTCAAAATGGCAGGTGGGATCACTCTGATCAGATCCCAACCGTAACCCGTTCCGTCGGCACTGCGCCCTGCTGTGATCACGTTGGGAAAATCCGCTCTTGTGAGGCAACGCAAAGGGATTTCAAAAAGGTGATCACGGTGTTCAAAATCGTTGATGGCACAAACCGAATCGCTAAAATGGCGGTATGCGTCGCTCACCCTGAGCGAATAATCGCCCTTGATATGACAGGTCGTTCTGAACTGCGGCATTCCGGGAGCGGCAACGATCTCGCGCGAACGCCGATCTGTTCCTTTCAGTTTTTCGAGTATCAGAAGTTGGTTTCGAACGATATAATCCGTGACCTCTTGGGCAGAAAGACCTGACCATTTCGGCACGTCCGCAGGCTGATTGTCACCAAATAGATTGATGCCGCCACCGCTGAAATTGCGGTACGCACGGGAAATATCCCCTTTTTCCAACGCCTCACGACAGCTATCCAGCGTGATCATTTTGGTCGAAAAGGTAAAAAAGTTTTCACCCGCAACGGTAGGTACGTTGCCGCGGCGTAAAATGTCGCAGTCTCCCGTGGTGTCAATCAGCATGCTACAGCCGAAGAACTCCGTGCCACCCTTGCTCTCGGTAATCACGCCCGTACAAATATTCCCGTTCATAATGGGGTCAACCGCCATGCAGTCAAACAGGATATCCGCGCCACAGCGTTGAATTTCTTGGGTGAGCTGATACGCAAAGATCGCAGGGGAATACCGTTGCATATATCGCACGCTCGTCTCCTCTGCAGGCTCACCGTTACGCCACTCCTCGGGAATGGTATCCCAGCCGAGCTCTGCGCTCATACGGAGCCATTTTTCTGCAAGTCCGAATATGATCTGCTTGCCGCGCCCGTTGCACATCGGCACAAAAAGATTGATCAAACCAAGCGTACCCAAACCACCGAGCATATTGCTTTTTTCGATCAGCAACGTGGAGAGTCCGTTTTTTGCCGCACTTACCGCCGCCGCAACCCCCGAAACTCCGCCACCACACACGATCACGTCATAATTCTTTTTGACAGGTATTCTTTTTTCCAGCTTTACGTATTCCATATTGAATCTCCCGTTCCTTTTTCTTTTTCCGCTTGATGCATGATCAATTCTTCTCCTTTTGTTTGCTTTTCCAATTGCGCCAAAGCGACACCAGTGAAACCGAGATCGTGATCGATGCCCCTACGTACACAGACAGCGAGTGTGCCACCGCAATATTGTAGCTGAGGGTGATTGAGGATGCAAGAATGGCAAGCATTTTGGTGTGCTGTGTTTTCTTCATCCAAAACGCGACGGTGGAGACCGATGAGCCGAGCGCAGGAAGAATGCTGTACACGTTCTTCCACGTCAGACACGCAGAAACGGCGTACAAGGCAATAAAAAGCCACAGGACCCACATACTCTTTTGCTCTTTTCTCGGCTTGCCGTAAAACGCGATGGATCTTACCACGCAAAGCATACTTGTGGCTACGGCAGAAAACGCCCCCAACACAAGATAGTGGCAACACCAGCATACATCCTGTATGCATTTAAAAATCAGTAGTTTGCCCCGATCATTTCGGGAATAAATGATCAGCGAGCAAGCAATGGCAAGTGTGCCGAATATCAATGCAACGCGATTCAAACAGACACCCACCCTGCCGTGCTATACGCACTTTCATATATTTTATCCAGAATATACCGCGAACGAATTCCGTTTTCAGCCGTTACGATCAGCGCATCTCCCGTTCTCAACGCGTTGGCAAAGTTATCTGCTGCCTGGTTCCATTCCTTTTTTACGGGATAGGGCGACTGCTCGCTCCACTGCCCGTTTTTCCACCAATATACGTGATCTCCCTCGGGGCCTCCCGCTGTCAAAAGATATGCTCCGCTGTCACCGTAAACCTCCAATCGCGTGTACCACGAGGATGCGGGATAGGACGTAGTCGAGGAGACACGTGCGATCATACCGCTTTCAAATTTCATTTCGCCAATTCCATAGTCCTCGGCTTCGATGGCGTGCGTTTGTGTCAGGATCGTTCCCCTAACCTCTTTGGGCATACCGAACACGGTCAAGATCCGATCGATCTCATGAATGCCTTGATTACTGAGCGCGCCGCCACCGTCCATTGCCAGCGTGCCGCGCCAACCGCCGCTCTCCTCAAAATATTCTTTTGTTCTGCGAATATTCAAGATGATATTGGCAGATTTCACCGTTCCGAAAAATCCGTCCTCTACCGCCCTTTTCAGCTCGGTAAGCGCGCCGCGAAAATGCATATCAAAATCACAGGCAAACAGCAAGCCAAGCTCATCTGCCGTTTGCTTTGCGCGAATGCATTTTTCGTGGTTGACGTCCATCGGCTTTGTCACCAATACGTGCTTTCCTGCACGCAGGCATTGTTCTGCAATATCACAGTGCGTTCCCGTAGGCGTTACGATATACATCACCTCAACGGCGGGATCCTGCAAAAAATATTCGATATCCGTGCTGTAGGGAACGCCGAACTGCTCACCAACCAAGCGCGCCTTTTCCGCATTGATATCACAAACGCCGTAAAGCGTGATTCCGCAGGTATCACTCAATTGCTTGCAACGGTTTTTGCCCATTCCAAGACCAACAACGACCATACGCACGGGATCGTTTGCGTACGGGCGCTCAAATCGAAGCTTTGGAGACAATGCCGCCTTCATATCTCCGGGGGCTGATGCGGGAATCGTTTTTTTGACGAATTCATATACCCTCTTGCTCGCTTCGATCTTGTCAAGAGCAACTTCCTTTGGAACGTGCGTTTCTACGGAGATGGGCATATCCTTACCCGTTACCGCAACGCCGGCAAGCACTCTGTCCCACGGAACCTTTTTATATTTCAGCTCCGAAAGCTCTGCAACGCCGCGCGCCTTAACGTGTATCATGTTGGCATATTGCAAAGCCTTGGTAAAATACTCTACGCAATCATCCTGCGCCTCGGGGAGCAGCTCAAACATATTGGAAACGTCCCAAGCCATACCCCATTCGGGAACGTTGAGCGCATCAAGCATGCAAATGACCTCGTTGGGCGTGACGCCGCAGTTTTCAAAGCCGAGGATCAGCCCCTCCTCCCGCGCACGCTTGGCAATCGGAGCAAACATCTCCAGAACCTCTGCCAATGCATCGGGGCGCGTGGCAAGCTCCCCGCAAGCAGGATCGTCCTGCGAATGCTGCCAATAGAAAAAGCTGCGAACGAGCTTGGTTCCCAAAATTTTCGAGGCGCGAATGATGCCCTCCAGCTTTTCCATTTCCTGCTCCTGCCGCGCGCGATCGGGCAAATGCACCTTACAGAGAGAGGATTGGATCACACCCGCCTTTAATCCGTAGCAGTCAAGAGCCTCCTTGAGTCGGATCAGCTCCTCCTCGGTCTGCTTTTCAATCGGCTTTCCGTTGATCATCCCACGAAAGTCCACGTGTGTCATGCCCCACTCCTTGATGATGGGAAGAACCTCGTAAATATCCCGATAAAATTCATCAGAAAAAATAGAAATGTACATTTTCTTTGATCCTCCTTTGAAAAACACTCCTAAAAAACGCGTAAATTCTTGACAATCCCTTTTGGATTTGATATAATTATATCGCAATAATAATCCTATTACTATAATTTATTTGCTAAAATATAGTACTTTTTTAATATCTTGGAGAAACCGATGGATCATAATTTAAAAGTAGATGCCAACATTTGCTTGATGCGAGATGCTACTCCCATTCGCTTTGCCTACAGAAAAAGCACAGACCGTCCACAAAATCACGTGTTGCATCTCAACAATTACGTTGAGATCTATATTTACGTTTCCGGAAATCACAACTATATCGTAGAAAATAACCTCTACGAGCTGAAGCAGGGAGATATCGTGATCATCAATCCCTTGGAGATTCACAAAGCCCTTCCGCTCAGCGAAACTCCTTACGAGCGCTTTTATTTTCTCATCGATTGCAACGCGTTTGACAATATGCATCTGAATCCGCTGGCGCATATTTTGAACAAGCCCGCCGCCGTGGGGAATTTGATCTCCTTTGACGACGACACCCGACGGGACGTGCTGGATATGTTGTATCAGATCAGAGATTGCTTTTTAGCCGGGAAGAACGATTCCTTTCGGGCACTCGGTTACTTGTTTCGCATTTTGGACGAGATCAACCAATACCTGATGCAAGGACGTTCCTCCGAGAGCACCGTCACCAATACCCCGGAGCTCTTGGAAAAAATTTTGATCTACGTAGCCAAGCACGCCGCCGAAATACAATCCATTACCGAAATAGCAACCGCAATTGGTATATCGCCGCAATATCTGTCAAGCTATTTCAGCAAGCAGATCGGCACCCCGTTAAAAAACTATGTCCAAGCAAAAAAAATAGCCCTTGCCAAAGATCTTTTGGTAAAGGGAGTTGACGTAACCCGCACCTGCTATGAATGCGGTTTTAACGATTGCTCCTACTTTATTAAAATCTTTAAAAAATACGTCGGAACGACCCCCATGGCATACAGAACGGGAAAACACAAAGGGGAAAAAATCTCGGCGCGCTGAAAAAAAAACAGACACCCGATGGGTGTCTGTTCTTTTTTGAAATTAACCTCACTATTTAATACAATAGCGAAGCGAACCTCAAAATTGTGCATTTATTCCCTTAACCAAATCCCACTTTTAAGGGAATACGCGCATTTCAAGGGCATTTATCATTTGAGCCGATAGTAGCAGGTGTTCTTTCCGTTGCCCTCACGCTTCATTTCTCCTTCGGCTACGAGCTTACGAAGTGCGCCCTCTACCGAGCTTAAACTGAGTGACGGACAAAGCTCCATAATATCCTGCTTCTTGAAGCGACCGATTTTATTCATCGTGGCGCGTCTCACCATTTCAAGGGAGGATAGCTTGGTTTCTACAAGTGCAAAGCGGTCTTCAAAATCACGGTATGCAGCAAGGATAGTGCCAAGCAGATATTTGATGAACGGAACGGCATCCGCTTCTCCCTCGTGCCAGCCTTTCTGTGCTTGACCTAAGGCATCATAGTACAAATCCTTGTTCTTTGCGATCTTGGCTTCCAGAGAGATATACTTTCCAACGTAGAAGCCGTTTCGGTAAAGGAGGAGCGTGGTGAGCAGACGGCTCATTCTGCCATTGCCGTCATTGAACGGGTGGATGCAAAGAAAATCGTGTATAAAGGTAGGAATGGCAATGAGAGGTTCAAGCTCCATATTGCCGATCACACGGTTATATTCGTTACAAATGGCTTCAAGTGCCTCAGGTGTTTCAAAAGGATCAAGGGGCGTAAAGAGTGTTTCGGTATGACCATCGGGATAGGTTGCGCTGATATAATTCTGTACGCTCTTGGTTCTGCCCGCCACGGGATTGTTCATATGGCTATAGAGGATTTTATGAAGCTGAAGAATATAGTTCG
>JAZQYE010000149.1:0-2991 GCA_045633385.1 Eubacteriales bacterium
GACGCTCGCGGTAGGTCTCGTCCACCACAAAGGTATCTACCCTTTGCCTTCCCGGAGGCATTTCGTCGATGCGTGAGAGATCAAGCTCTCCGTACAGAACGAGTGCCAACGAACGCGGAATGGGGGTCGCGCTCATCACAAGCAGATGTGCGTGCAAATTCTTTTCGGAGAGCTTTGCGCGCTGCCTTGCACCAAAACGATGTTGTTCGTCAGTCACCACCAAGCCCGGTGCCGCAAACTCCACACCGTCGGAGAGCAGAGCATGCGTTCCAATGACCACCTGCAAGCGCTGTGTGGGATCGGGCGAAGCAAGCGCCGCCTTGATCCTTCTCTTCTCTGCCGCCGTGGTCGCGCCGATCAACAGCTCGCACGAATACCCCATTTCAGAAAGCAGGGGGGCAAGATCGGCGTAGTGCTGACGCGCCAGAATTTCGGTTGGAGCCATCAGCGCAGCTTGCCTGCCGCTTTGCACGGCAATGAGCATGGCGGCGGCGGCGCAAACCGTTTTGCCGCATCCAACGTCGCCCACGATCATACGGCTCATCGGCGTGTTTTTTTGCATATCTTGGCGCACGTCGTCAATGGCGCGCCGTTGTGCGCCCGTGAGCGCGTACGGTAACCGATCGGTCAATGCGCGAATATCGCCGTTTGTGCAAACGGGGGCATTCATTTCCTTTTCGCGGCGATGCGTAATAGCCGCGCCGAGTGAAAAGCAGAAAAACTCGTCATACACCAATCTGCGCCGCGCGGCGGCAAGAGCCTCCCACGACGTTGGCTTGTGGATATTGCGCTCGGCATACGCCAATGTACAGAGTGACCGCTTTTGCAAGAGCTCTGCAGGAATGGGATCCTCGCTCTCGGTTGCCAGCAGCTCCATTGCGGCGGCAACGTCCCTTGCAATCTGCTTTGGTGTGATGCCCTCGGTCATGCGGTACACCGCCCACAGCGGTGGGAGCTGCACCGTTGGTGTCCACGCCTCAAACGCAGGTGAGGACATACTGCATCGCCCACTCTTGCGCTCGACCTTGCCGAAAAAGCGCCACACCGAGCCGATTTGAAACTGCGACTTTAAATAATCCTGATTGAAGAATACGATCTCACAGCTTCCGCTCTCGTCAAATGCGCGGAATTTCAAAAAGGTCTTGTGCGACCGCAATCGAACCGTTTTCGGCTCTCCCGCAACCGTCAAAATCACGGAGCTCTTGCCGTCCGCTCTCGCGTCTGCCAGCAGTACCGTGTCCCCTCGGTTCTCGTAAGCGCGCGGATAATGCAACAGCAAGTCGCCCAACGTCAAAATACCCATCTTGGCATAATACGCCGCTCTCGTCTTCCCCACGCCGTCCAACACCGTAACGGGGGATTCTCTCGTAATATTCATCCTCGCACCTCCTTTGAGATTTGGTTTTTTAGAGGGGAAAGTTTTTTGTCGGGACCTTTTGAAAAAGATCCCCCAAAAACCGTAATTTTGTTATGTTTATTATATCTTAAATCTTTGCTTTTGTCAATATTTTCAAGTTGCGTTTTATGTAAAAAGTTTTGTTGATTTACCGCATAAATGGCGCGGAGTGTGTCATACTACAAACAGTCGGGTCTGCAATCGCCCGTTTTGGGCGCAACAAGATTCGAAATATACAAAGGAGAAACAAATATGGTACTGGATCGCATTGCGTTGATCTTAACGATCGTTGGCGCATTGAACTGGGGAAGCATCGGATTGTTTCAATTCGACATCGTTGCATGGATCTGCGGTGGGCAATCCTCTCTGTTGAGCCGCATCATTTATACGGTAGTGGCATTGGCAGGAGTTTGGTGCATCTCGCTGCTGTTTCGCGCACGCGAGAGCTTTGACAGCATCGAGGAATAACAAAACGGGGTGAGGGTACGCAACGCGTTTTATCCTCACCCTTATTTTGCTCAAAAAAGGGCTGAGTCACACGGACTCAGCCCAAAAGAATTTTAATTTTTAAATCAAGCCGCATCCGGAACGTAGGTGGGGTTCTTGAACTTTTCAAGAGTGATGTTCAATTCTTCCTCTGCTACCTCGAGGTTGCTGATCTTGGAAGCGTACTGGTTGGTACCGGTGGTATCGATATCACCGATCATCTTAAAGAAGGTACCCCAGTTGTACAGCTGTGCAATATCGTAAACCATGTTGTTCTTGATGATATCCATGCACTCACGAGAGCCGGTATCGGTTGCAACGGTCATGTACATGGTCTTTTGGTAGTAAGCATCCATGGTAGAATCCTTCTTACCGGAGTAAACTGCCATGATGTAGAACAGGCGAGCTGCCTTTTCTTCATCGGTGCACATTTGAGGAATGGACCACAAGTGGGTCGTACTACCGTCAAAGCATACGCAGCTGTAGTACTTTTCGGTGCTGCTCTCGTACATAGGAGTAGGAAGAATACCGTACTCGTAGTACTCGTTTACGTAGTACTGCTTACGAACGTCCCAAAGAATGAAGTCAACGAACAGAACCTTTTGGGTCTTTACGTAGTTCATACGGGTAGAGCCTTGCTCGGGGATCCAAGATACCTTGTTCAGGTTAAAGTTGTTGTACAGGTAGTCGTAAACCTCTTGCTCATACTCGTCTGCAATTGCAAACTCAAGGTAACCGTCCTCGTCGGTTCTCGTAATGCGCGCACCTGCACTGTAGAAGTAGTAGGTGGGTGTAAAGTAGTACTCGTAGTAACCAACCGTATCACCGTTGGTGGGGTTGAGGCGTCCGTCTGCCTTGTTTACGTCAACGTTTGCCAGCTCTGCAATGGTCAGCATGGTATCCATGTTCCAAAGATACTCGGTAACCATGGTGTAGGGGTTTGCGTAAGCATCGTCACCAAACAAATCAACGATAGACTCGGAAAGGTCACGGTACATTTCAAGGTTTACGATGGTAGATGCGGTGGTATCCATGGTGGAGATGTTCATGTCGCCGCTGAGGTAGTAGGTCTTACCACCCATAGAAAGATCCTTGACAGAGTTTTGGTC
>JAZQYE010000150.1:0-12557 GCA_045633385.1 Eubacteriales bacterium
ATTGAAGCAGATCGCACGAGCCGTATGCCTCGTCAA
This sequence comes from Eubacteriales bacterium, assembly GCA_045633385.1. Lineage (GTDB taxonomy): Bacteria > Bacillota > Clostridia > Oscillospirales > CAG-272 > UMGS1865. Next base: position 37 of record JAZQYE010000150.1, read on the forward strand.
AGGAGTTTGCAAAGCTCTCGTAATCCTCGTACGGAAGCCCTGCGATCAGATCGAGATGGACGTGGATATTCCCCATTTGGTGAATGCGCTTGACCTTTTTGATGACCTCTTGTGCGTTGATATGACGGGATACCGCCGCCAAAGTTTGCGCATTGGTGCTTTGCAGACCGATCTCCAATTGGATCTTTCCCTTTGGAAAATGGGAAAGGATCTGCATGCTCTCCTCGTTCAAAAGCGTGGCGCATATTTCAAAATGATATTTTTTGGTATATTGCGGTGAAAGCAACGCCTCCCAAATGGTATTGGCGCGGCGCACGTTGGCGTTGAAGGTTCGATCCACGAATTTAATGATCCTGCAATTTCCTTCAAAATGCTCAAACGCCTCCATATCGGCAAGCGTTTGCTCCACCGTTTTCATGCGCACGCCGTGCGTAGCGGAGGAAAGACAATACGCGCAGGAATAGGGACAGCCGCGCGAGGACTCATAGTAAAGAATACCTCCCGTGCTCTCGTCGCCACGGTACAGAATGCCCTCCTCGCCCATACCGCAAAGCGTTTGGCTGTGCAGAATACGCGCGAAGGGCTTTTCGTCACGAATGTTGCGACAAAGCTCTACCATGCAATCCTCGCCCGCGCCGCAAACGATGGCATCGATCCAATCCATGCCGACAAAGCGTTCGGTCGCAAAGGAAACCTCAGGGCCTCCCAACACGATCTTTGCCGTGGGTAAGATCTCATGCAACGCCTGTGCCAGCGTCAGCATTTGCTCCAAATTCCAAATATAGCAGGAAAAACCGTAAACGTCCGCATGAAGCGCGTACAGCTCCCCCAGCACGTGCGCGGTGCGATCGTTGAGACTGTGCTCGATCAGGGTCACGTCAAAGCCCTCGCGCTCCAAGGGGGCGCGCAGGCAACGAACGGCAAGATTGGTATGCGAAAAAGAGCCGTTTAATGCAAACAGCGCAATTTTCATTCTCTCTCGCCTCCCCTCTTTTTTCGTCGCCTTCTATTATACCACCGCGCGAAGCATTTGTAAAGACGTCAACCGAAAATTTTATCGCAGAATGCCCGTGTAAAGTCCTCCTTGGCTTTAAAATCCATTGCCGCGGCGTAGATTTCCTCCAAGCAGAAATGAACCTGCTTGACCTTTTCCAACGACTCCAGTGCACCGCCCTTCATGGCGCGGCACATCCGTGCGGCATAGTTGACCTCGCCACGTACAGGGCGCATTGCCGCAGTATCGACAAAGCGCGACATGGAGATCTTTTTTCTTGGAAACTCGCACTCCCCCGCACGGCAAACGACAAAAGCCAAACCGCTCTCGCACAAAAACAAGCCGTCGATTTTTTGCGGCTCGATGGGGTCGTGAGAGATGCGCACCTTTAATTGCCGCTCCCGTATCAACTCCCCAAGCTCTGCCATCAAATACTGTGCCGCACCGCGACAATCCTCGATGATATAAAGCTTGCGCGCCATGCTGAAATAGGTGTCAAATCCAACCTCGCCGCGCATGCCGAGCGAATGGATCAAAGCAGGCATCGGCACAAACTCCTTCCCCCACTCAACTCCCTGTATCAGCTTTTGTGCAAAGGAACGGATCTTGCCCCGCTTGACGTAAGGCGACACCAAGGAATCGAGATTGGCACTCATTTCACCAAATCCCGCAAGGTAGCGGTAGGCGCGGCGATACGCCTGCTTTTTTTCGGCGTTCAAGCCCTCGATCTCTGCCAGCCGACTGCCCAGCTCCGCGGCATTCCAAAATGCGCCCAGATCGACCAGCTCCTCCTTTGCCCCCGGGCACAACGGCTCAAATACGTGTGGTGCGGTGGCATCCAGCAAGGCAATGCACTCCCCTTTGTTGCGATAGACGATCACCCCGTCCAAGGAATCAGGATCCGAGGAGCAATAAATATATTCGCATCGGTTGCCGTATGCTTGCGCACGGGCTGCGACGTCCCGCAAAAAGCGGCTTTTCCCCGTTCCGGGTCCTCCCTTGACGGCATAAACGTGGCGGATGTGCGCCGCGCGAAAGATCTCCTCATAGTAGCTGAAAAATCCGCTTGCGCTGTTGGATGCCGCAAAATAAGCATTCTCTCCGGTGGATCTGACGGTCATATAATCTTCCTCCTGTTTTTGTTTTGCTATCATGATATGCACAAACGGAAAAAAAGTTCTATTCTTTTTTCAACTTGCATACGATAAAGCACAGCAACCGAAAAGGAGGGATTCCCCCTGCAACATATTTGCATCAAAAAAACGACGTTTGAATTGCCCGACATCCTGCGCACCTGCTTACCGCTCCCCTTGCAAAACGCCATAGAGCGATTGGCACTCCCCTCGGTAGAGGACGTTCGCCTGCACCGCGATCGCGTCGCCACGCTCACCTACAAGGGCAACAGCTATTCGCTCGGCATCATACCCTGCGAGCACGATATACAAGAGATTTTGCAACGAATGTGCGGCGGCTCGCTCTACGCGTACGAGGAAAGCATACGACAAGGCTTTTTGCCTTTATCGGGCGGTATTCGCGTTGGCGTGTGCGGTAGTGCCGCCTGCCGCGACGGTCGCGTGATCGGTGTCAGCAACGTTACGGGATTGATGATCCGCATTCCAAACACCGTATCGGTATGCGCAACGCCGATATTGGAGCATTTTTTATCAAGCAACCACTTGGGCGGTATTTTAATCTACGCGCCCCCCGGTGTTGGAAAGACCACGCTTTTGCGTGCCGTTGCAAAAGCGGCATCCGCTCCTCCCCTCTCCCGTCACACAGTAGTGGTGGATTCGCGCGGAGAGCTTTGCTACGGCTTGTCGGGCCAAGATCTCTCCTTGGACATTTTGATCGGATACCCCAAAGAGCTCGGGATCGAGATCGCCACGCGCACCATGGGGGCACAGCTGATCCTGTGCGACGAGCTTGGCAGTGAGGAAGACGCGCGTGCCGTGCTTTACTCTGCCAACTGCGGCGTTCCGCTGATCGCTACAGCTCACGCCTCAAGTGTTACGGAATTGCTTCGCCGTCCCGTATTTGCCAAGCTCCACCAAGCAGGCGTATTTTCCGCTTACGCAGGCATCGAGCGCACGCAGGGTGGCACGTTTCGTTATTTCTTTTCATCGCATCAAGAGGCATCTGCACTCTGCTTGAAGCATTCGGCATGCTAAAACTATGCGGTGTATGCTTGATCCTGCTTGTAGGCGTCTGTTGCGCCTATCTTTCGGTCAGCTATGAAAAAAAGCGCGTGCGCGTAATAGAGGGCTGGATCGATCTGATCCATTACATTCGCACGCAGATCGACTGTTACCTGACGCCGATGCAAGACATCTTGGCAAACGGCGACCGTATGCTGTTGGAGGCTTGTATGTCCCCTGCCAACGCCGCCGATCTGCCCCAGATTTTGAACGCCTCTGCCATCTATCTGGATGGCGATGTCAAGCGGCTTTTGGAGCGTTTTATTTACAAGATCGGAGACGGCTACCGCGAGGAACAGCTCCTGCGGTGCGACGAATGCGTACGCGAGCTGCAAGCATACAAGGAGCGCCTTGGTGCCGAGCTTTCGATGCGCATTCGCCTTGCCGTTTCGCTTTGCCTTTGCATTGCCGCGGCAACCGCCATATTGCTGTGGTAAAGAAATTTGATCGACACGGAGAATTAAAAGCATGGATATTTCATTGATCTTAAAAATTGCGGGCGTTGGTATTTTGGTTGCCGTCGCCTCCCAAATTTTGAGCAAGAGCGGCAGGGACGAGCAAGCCATGTTTGTGACCATTGCGGGCATTCTCGTCACGCTGATGCTGTTGATCACCCAAATTCGCGAGTTGTTCGACCTGATCGTTTCGGTGTTCGGGGTATAATGGATGAGCATTTGGAAGATATGCATGGTCGCGCTGGTGGGGGTAGCCGTAACTGCGGTCATCCGTCAATGGCGCGCGGATTTTTTGCCGCTTTTGCGCATTTCGTTTGCGGTGCTGTTCGGCACGGCAGCATTGGGCATGATCTCACCGCTCCTGTCTTACCTGCGTTTATTTGACGGGATCAAGGAGGTACAAGAATGGATCGCGCTCCCCCTCAAGGCGCTTGGCATTGCCATATTGACACAGGTATGCGCCGATATTTGCCGTGAAAGCGGAGAGAGCGGTCTTGGCGGTGGCGTGGAGTTGGTGGGAAAGCTGGAGATCCTGCTCTTATGCCTTCCCTTTATGGAACAGATCCTTTCCATTGCCAAAGAGCTGTTACAAATGGGAGGGTGAGTATGCGCGATATGAAAGCATGGAAAAAAACGTGCGCTTGCCTTTTGTTTTTGTTCTCAATCGCCGCACTCCTGACCTTTGGTGCAGGAGCGCAGGGATCCGAGACGTGGGAGCAGATGCCAAGCGGCTACAACGATTGGTTAGAAACGCTCCCGCCGGAGCTTTTGGAGCATTTGCCCTCCTCCATTTTTGACACCGACACCGAGAACGTCACGGGCGCAGTAGAGGAAATGAGCAATTTTTCCTACCTTTTGCAAACGGTGATGAATTTGATCGGTCTGCGCGTGGGGGAATGTGCCAAGCTGTTGGCAAGCCTTTGTGCGATCCTTTTGATCAGCGCCATTGCCCGCACGTTACAAAGTGCATTTCGTCAAGAGACAGTATCTCGCGCCTTTGGCTTTTGCGTAACAGCGGTCATGATCGTGGCACTCTTTTCGCATGGCTTTTCCGCCATCAAAACGACCGTGAACTATTTTGAAAATCTCAACGCCTTTACCGCCGCCTCCATCCCCTTAATGGGCGGCTTGTACGCCATGGGCGGAAACGTATCCTCTGCGGTCAGCGCCTCGGTGGGGCTGACACTTTTTATGACGGTTTTGGAGGAGTTCGTTGGGCAGACCATCATTCCCTTTTGCGGTATCTGCCTTGCTCTATCGTTGGTGGGAGCGTTAGATCCCTCCCTGCGCGTAGGAACGCTTTTGGGGAGTATCAAAAAGAATTACACCACCGCGCTCTCGTTTTTGATGATGCTGTTGCTTGCCATGCTGGGGGCTCAGAGCGTTCTTTCTGCAACCAAGGATACACTTGCTATGCGGAGTGCCAAATTTGCCGCCGGTAATATCATTCCCGTCGTTGGTGGATCTGTAGCGGAGCTGTTACGTAGCGTAAGTGCCGGAGTTGGGTATTTGCGCGGCACGGTTGGCGTTTGCGGCGTATTGCTCTTGCTCTTTTTACTATTGCCTACCCTGATCGAGCTATTGTTGGTACGCGTAACGTGGCAGCTTGGGGCATCGTTTGCTGACCTGCTCGGTTGCGACGGAGAAAAGCGGCTGTTTGAGGAATTTGCCTCCATCAACGGCTACCTCATCACGGCGGTTGCGATCTGCTCCTCGGTGCTCTTTTTGAGCTTGATTTTGCTGATCCGCTGTGCGTCAGCCATTGCGTAAGGGGGCTATATGGAAGCATACGTCATAAGCGTGATCGCTGCCTCGCTGATCGCAACCGTGATCGGCATTCTGACACCGCGCGGTGAGCGCGGCGGTATTGCCGCACACGTCAAGCTGTTGACGTCCTTGTTTATGATCTGCGTGCTCGTCTCCCCCCTCAAAGGAGTCATACAGCGCATCGAAGAACTTTCGTCGGGCGATTGGCGCGATTTGTTTGGGGAGGTTGCAGTTGAGGAGGACTACCGCGCGCAAATGGAGCACACCATGCAAGAGGCATCGACGGAATATTTTACGCAAATGTTGACGCAAGCGTTGGAGTCACAGTTTGATATGCAGAGCGGCACGGTACGCTGTTGCGTGGAGTGGAGCCCCGACAGCGAGAACCTGCACCCCACGCGCGTCACGGTGATTTTATCGGGGGCTTCGATCTGGAAAAATCCGCACGCCATCGAGTCGTTTGTTACCGAGCTGTTGGATTGTACCTGCGTAACGGCAATTGAATAACGATCAATTTGGGAGGTTTTATGTTCGGTTTTTTAAAGTTTGGACAAGGGACGGACAAAGGTAAAAAATCGCTTCTCGCTCTGCTCCTTTTGGGGAGTGCACTCGGTATTTGCTTGCTCTTTCTCGGCAATGCAAGCACGCCTGCCACACAGTCCGAAAGTCAATCGGTTTACGATACCGCATCCGATGAACTGATCATTTATCAAAACTATTTGGAGAAACGTATTCAAGAACTTTGCGAGTCGGTCAGCGGTGTGGGCAACGTAAAGGTTGCCGTTACCCTTTCAGGAAGCTTTGAATCGGTCTATGCAACCGAATGGCCCGACGGAAACGAAGAATACGTCATTCTCGGTAGCGGCTCGTCTGCCTCGGCACTCTATCTGACGCGCTCCGCTCCCGAAATTGCAGGCATCGGTATCGTCTGCACGGGCGGTTCCAACGACGTCGTGCGTCACGAGCTTATCTCACTTCTCTGCGCCACCTTCTCCATCAGTTCCCATCGAATCTACGTTACCGAAGGCAGATAAGAATATTTTTTTGAGAGGAGGATCTTTTTTCGCAAAAAAATCCCCCTCAAAAAAAGCGCACTCGTTCAGCCAAGTGATCAGCTACAAAAACAAAAACGTGAGGACTTCCCTTTTGATCGGGTTTCCTCACGTTTTTGATGTGGATCAGCGAATGTCCACGTTTACTTTTTTGCCGCTGTTTACGGATGCGGCCTTCATAACAGAACGGATCGCTTTTGCAATTTTTCCGTGTCTGCCAATGACCATACCCATATCATCGGGAGCAACGGTAAGAGTCAGAGTAATGACCTTGTCATCCTCTTCCTGCGTTACCTTTACTTCATCCGGCGAATCAACGATCGCTTTTGCGATATCAGCCAAAGTTTGTTGCAGATTAACCATAGTACTGTGTCTCCTTATCGGACGGCTCAGTCAACAATGCCACTCTTCTTCAGCAAGGACTTAACGGTCTCGGTGGGCTGTGCGCCGTTGGAGATCCACTTCTTTGCCTTTTCAGCGTCGATCTTGATTTCTGCAGGCTCGGTCAGAGGGTTGTAGTAACCAATCTCCTCAATGAAGCGACCGTCTCTGGGAGAACGGCTGTCTGCTACGATTACGCGGTAGAAGGGAGCCTTCTTTGCGCCCATTCTTCTCAGTCTCATTTTTACTGCCATGATTTGTTGCCTCCAAAAAAAAAATAAAATTGTTTTTTTCTATAATGTACGGTAATCAGAAGGGCATCTTCATTCTACCGAGCATTTTCTTGCCTTGTTTTGTTTTACCCATATTGGTAAACTGCTTCATCATCTTGAGCATTTGTTCAAACTGCTTGAGCAGCTTGTTGACCTCCTCAACACTGGTACCGGATCCTGCCGCAATACGCTTTTTGCGCGATGCGTTGATGATGTCGGGGCGTTCCCTTTCGGCTTTTGTCATCGAGTGAATGATCGCCTCGGTGTGCGCCATTGCCTTTTCATCAATTTTGGCATCCTTTAATGCACCGGGCTTTACGCCGGGCATCATACCCATGAGTTGCTCAAGGTTGCCCATGCTTTTCAGCTGTACGAGCTGTGCAAGATAATCGTCGAGCGTAAAGGTCTGCTGACGCATTTTTTGCTCAAGCTCTGCCGCTTGCTTTTCATCGTACGCCGCCTGCGCCTTATCGATCAGCGTGAGCACGTCGCCCATGCCGAGAATACGGGATGCCATACGGTCGGGGTGGAAGGGCTCAATGGTATCCAGCTTTTCGCCCGTACCCACAAACTTGATAGGCTTGCCCGTTACGTAGCGAATGGAAAGTGCCGCACCGCCACGGGTATCGCCGTCGAGCTTGGTCAAGATCACGCCCGTAATATCGAGCAGATCGTTAAAGGTTTCGGCTACGTTGACCGATTCCTGACCGATCATCGAGTCAACCGTCAACAAGATCTCGTCGGGATTGACCTCTGCCTTGATATTCTTCAACTCATCCATGAGCACTTCATCGATCTGCAAGCGACCTGCGGTATCGATAAAGACCATGTCGTAGCCCTTTTGGTTTGCGTGCTTGATCGCTTCCTTGGCGATTACAACGGGAGACACCTGATCGCCCATGGTGAACACGGGAATATCCAGCTTTTCGCCAACGACCTGCAACTGCTTGATAGCGGCAGGACGGTAAATATCGCCTGCAACCAGCAAGGGGCGCTTGCCCTGCTTTTTATACATTCCCGCAAGCTTACCTGCGTGCGTGGTCTTACCCGCGCCCTGCAGACCTACCATCATAATGACCGTAGGAGGCTTGGAGGCAATGGTCAATTTTGCTTGTGAGCCGCCCATCAATCTCGTCAACTCTTCGTTAACGATCTTAATGACCTGCTGTGCCGGAAGCAAAGACTCCAGCACCTCGGCACCGACTGCTCTTTCGGAAACGATTTTGATAAAATCACGAACGACCTTAAAGTTAACGTCAGCCTCCAGCAATGCAAGCTTGATCTCTCGCATGCCTGCTTTTACGTCAGCCTCGGTCAATTTACCCTTGTTACGAAACTTTTTAAACGCGTTATTCAGCTTTTCGCCAAGACTTTCGAACATTTGCGCGCTCCTTTCCTGCGTTATCCCTTTACGGTCTCCATCAGCTCCTGCGCCGCGTTGCGAATGTCACCCGTAACGCCGCCCTCGTCCAGCATACTCAAAAGCTCCTTTGCCTGCACCTGCGCCAATTGAAAGCGCTTGGCAAGCCCCAGCTTTTCTTCATAAAACAGAAGCTCCTCGCCCGCCTTTTTGATCAGCTCGCGAACACCTTGTCTGGAAATACCGATCTCCTCTGCGATTTCTGCAAGAGAAAGATCATCGTTATAGTAATAATCCAACACCGTTCGTTTCCGCTCCGAGAGCACGTCGCCGTAAAAATCGAGCAAATAACCGATTTCAAGGTTCTTTTCAAACATCTTGATTCCACCTCCGTGGGTGTAAAGCAAATTGCTTTACATAGTATATCACAAGCTTATTGTTTTGTCAAGTGTTTTTTTTCAAAAAATTTTATTTTTTTGCTTTTTGCGGTCTTATTTTCGTTTTTTTCTTGCAGAAGCGTCAAAAATGTGCTATAATCATATTAGTATGAAGAATAATGGAGGTCTTTTCATGAAAACCGAGCTGTGGATCAAACGAAATATCCCCTCCCTTTCGGGAAAGCAGGTCGCCGTCAGCGGTGCGACAGGCGGCATCGGGCAGGCACTTTGCACGCATCTTGCCTCCCTTGGAGCAAGCCTGGTTTTGCTTGACCGCAACAGCGAGCGCTCCAACGCTTGGATCGAAAAACTGAAAGCCGACTTTCCCAACCTGAAGGCGCGCCATTTGCGGCTAGACCTTGCCGACTTTGACACAGTGCGCTCTGTAACGAAGGAGTTGCTGTCCTCTCCCCCTGATTACCTCATTTTTAATGCCGGCGCGTATCACGTACCGCGTTACACCACGAGCACGGGGCACGACAATGTATTTCAGATCAATTTTTTAGCACCCTATTACATGGCACGCGCACTTCGCCCTGCCATAAAGGCGCGCGGCGGCCGCATCGTGGCGGTGGGAAGCATTGCACACAATTATTCACACATCGACCTTGGTGACGTCGAGTTTTTAACACGCACGCAATCCTCAAAGGTTTATGGTAACGCAAAGCGTTTTTTGATGTTTTCGCTCTTTGCGCTCGATCAAGGCGAAGGCACGGTCACCGTAGCGCACCCCGGCATCACCCTGACGAACATCACGGCGCACTACCCCAAGCTGATCTACGCTATTATCAAATACCCGATGAAGGTGATCTTTATGAGTCCCAAGCGCGCCTCGCTCTCCATTCTTTACGGCCTGTTTGAAAAATGCGACAAAAACGAGTGGATCGGTCCTGCGCTGTTTGACGTTTGGGGACTGCCGCACAAAAAAGTGCTCAAGACCTGCTCGCCAAGCGAAGCGGTGGAAATTGCGTGCCGTGCGCAGGAAATGGCAGATGCGCTTGCAAACCTGCCCGATCGGGAATAAATTTGGCGTTTGCTCTTGACAAAACAGGGCGCAAAATGCTATAATGAAGTAATTCTGCATATCACGTTGTAAATTTGAAAGAAAAAACAAAAAAGCTGAAAAAATCCCTTTTGAAAGGTTTATAAAATATGAAAAACGGTTTTGTAAAGGTTGCGGCGGCAACGCCGATCGTTCGCGTAGCGGATACCGCATACAACGCACAGGAGCTGACTCGTCTTGCACAAGATGCGGCAAAGCAAGGCGTGCGCGTATTGGTTTTTCCGGAATTGTGCTTAACGGGTGCCACCTGCCGAGATCTTTTTACGTTTGATACCCTGCTGCAAGGCGCGCGCAATGCGCTCAAGACCTATCTTGCCAATACTGCCGAATTCGATATGCTTTCGGTTGTCGGCTTGCCCTTTTTGCACCGCGCAAAGATCTATAACGTAGCCGCCGTCTGCCACATGGGTGAGGTGCTGGGACTCGTTCCCAAGCGCACTGCAACAGTCCCCTTCTTCCCTGCCGAGGCAGAGCTTTCGGAGGAGGTTGTCATGGACGGTGAGGTCGTTCCCTTTGGTGCTGACCTGACCTTTTCCTGCACGACCATGCCCTCTTTGACGGTTGCGGTGGAGATCGGTGAGGATCTGCACGCGCTGAACGCTCCTTCCCTTTCTTATGCCGCGGCAGGTGCTACCCTGATCTGTCACCCTGCGGCGTTTGCCGAGGTAAGAGGGGCGCAACCCTCGTTTGATACGGTGCTTTCCGCACATACCGCGCGCACCAAAACGGCGTATATCTCCTCTTGGAGCGGATACGGCGAATCCACCACCGACCAAGCCTTTGGCGGCAGAAAAACGGTTGCGGAAAACGGTGAGCTGCTTGCAACGGCACTCCCCTTTGACGACAGCGACCTGCTTTGCACCGAGATCGACACCGCGCGCCTGACGCACGACCGCTACCGCGCCGATTTAAACGATGCTGGCGGCTATCAGACCGAGGTATTCTTCTCCTTGGAGTGCACCGAAACTGCCTTGACGCGCAAGATCGACGCGCATCCCTTCTTCCCCGAGGGTACAGAGGCACTTGACGCACATTGTGAGCAGATCTTAAAAATTCAAACGGCGGGACTCAAGACCCGTACCGAGAGAGCCTACGCCAAAAAGCTGGTGGTCGGTATTTCGGGTGGCTTGGATTCTACGCTTGCGCTGTTGGTAATGGTTCGCGCAATGGATGCGCTCAAGCGTCCGCGCACCGACGTCATTGCCGTAACGATGCCCTGTTTTGGCACTACGACAAGAACAAAAAACAACGCCACCGTGCTTTGCGAGGAGCTTGGCGTTGACTTCAGATGCGTTGACATTTTTGATGCCGTGAACGTTCACTTCAAGGATATCGGTCACGATGCCTCCGTGCATGACGTCACCTACGAAAATGCGCAGGCACGTGAGCGCACGCAGGTGCTGATGGATATTGCCAACGAATGCGGTGGCATGGTCATTGGTACGGGAGACCTCTCCGAGCTTGCCCTCGGTTGGGCGACCTACAACGGAGACCACATGTCAATGTACGGCGTAAACGCCTCCGTGCCCAAAACGCTCATTCGCCATATCGTTTCGTATTGCGCGAAAAACGCCGAGAATGAAAAGATCGCAACCGCTCTGCTCGACATTCTCAACACCCCCGTTTCCCCCGAGCTGTTGCCCGCAGACGAAAACGGAAAGATTGCACAAAAGACCGAGGACTTGGTAGGTCCTTATGAGCTTCACGATTTTTATTTGTACTATATGCTCCGCTATGGCTTCTCCCCCGCAAAGCTCTACCGCATGGCAAAGTATGCGCTGGGCGAGAGCTATGACGACGAAACGCTGAAAAAATGGCTCAAGACCTTTGTACGCCGTTTCTTTACCCAGCAATTCAAGCGTTCGTGCCTGCCCGACGGCGCGCAGGTCGGTGAAATTTCGCTCTCCCCTCGCGGTGCGTGGAATATGCCCTCCGATGCCGCCGCTACGCTGTGGCAAGCGGAAGCCGAAGCACTTTGATCAAACAAAAAAGGATCTGTCCTGTGCCAACGCACAAGGCAGATCCTTTTTTCTATTGACTCTCTTATTTTGTCAGCATCCAAACAGCCATGCGGCTCTCATCGCTCCAAAGCTTACCTGCCGAGGCATAGTCGGTTACCGTCATGTAGGAACCATCGGTCAGCGGCACGCGCACCTCTGCAATGGTGGGATAAGGCGCGATTGCCTGCTCTGCCTCCAGCACGTCCACGTAGCCGTCGGCATTGACAAGCACGGAGATCGGCTCATCCGGGCTGTAGCCGAGTCTGCTCTCCTGCGCCAGCATGATAGGACCGCGACGTAGCGCAATGTGGTTCTTTGCCAACGGATCCTCACGGTCAAACCGCGGAACCGTATAGTCATGGCCCCAAATAACCTTATTCATTAAAATATCGGTGCCGTACGGAGTGGGATAGATCGCCTCGGTACGCATATCCAGCTCCAGCGTAATGCGGTCGCCGTTCTGCCACTTACGCGCCAAGGTGATATAACCGTCGGCAACCTCTGCCGCCGCACCGTTTACGGCAATGCGGGTCGTTTTGCTCCAT
>JAZQYE010000151.1:0-19014 GCA_045633385.1 Eubacteriales bacterium
TATTGCAGGCGTGAAAGCTGTTTTCTGAAACAGTCAGATATAAAGTCATGTTACACCTCGTCCGCAGAGTCTCCAAACATCTTCATTTGCTCCGACGGGGTTGGCATCACGGGAGAGGGGAGCCCCAAGTGCTCGTAAGCCAGATGCGTGACGCATCTGCCGCGCGGTGTGCGTGAGAGAAAGCCGATCTGCATCAGGTAAGGCTCGTACATATCCTCCAGGGTGATCGCCTCCTCGCCAACGGTGGCGGCAAGCGTTTCAAGACCCACGGGACCACCGCCGTAAAACTTGATAATGGTCTCCAGCATTCGTCTGTCTACGTTGTCAAGTCCCAACTGGTCGATCTCAAGGCGCGTCAAGGCGTAATTTGCAATGTTGGAATCAATTTTTCCGTCGCCCTTGATCTGCGCAAAGTCACGCACACGCTTGAGCAGGCGGTTGGCAATACGCGGCGTACCGCGAGAGCGGCTTGCGATTTCGATCGCGCCGTCGTCGGTGATGTCCATTTCCAAAATACCCGCATTGCGGCGCACGATGGTTGCAAGCTCCTCCGGGGTGTAAAGCTCCAATTTCAGGATCACGCCAAAGCGATCGCGCAAGGGCGTGGTCATCTGTCCCGCTCTTGTGGTCGCACCAATGAGGGTAAATCGGGGCAGATCGATGCGGATGCTGCGTGCCGACGGACCTTTTCCAATGATGATATCCAGCGCGTAGTCCTCCATGGCAGGGTAAAGGATCTCCTCCACACTGCGGGAGAGGCGGTGGATCTCGTCGATAAAGAGTACGTCGCCCTCGTTGAGGTTGGTCAAAATAGCGGCAAGATCGCCTTGTTTTTCAATGGCGGGACCCGAGGTGACGCGAATATTCACGCCCATCTCTGCCGCAATGATGTTGGAAAGCGTAGTTTTACCAAGACCGGGAGGGCCGTAGAGCAATACGTGATCCAACGGGTCTCCGCGTTTTTTTGCCGCCTCGATATAGATCTTGAGGTTTTCCTTAACCTTTTCCTGACCGATATATTCGTCCAAGGTTTTGGGACGCAGGGAGTACTCCACGTCAGAATCCTGCGCCGAGTAGCTCGTATTCATAATTCGGTTTTCAAAATCGAATTCGTTGGTATCCATTCGGGTATTCCTTTCTGGCTTTTTAATACTTCATCAGCTTTTTGAGCGAGAGGCGAATGATCTCTTCCAATTCCATTTCGCTCATATTCATATCCTTAATTGCCGCCATTGCCTCGGCACGGGTATAGCCAAGCACCATCAAGGCGTCAACAGCCTCCGAGAGCTTGCCTCCCTTTGCCGCAGGTGCGCCTGTCGTGGGAGCAGAGGCGATCGCGCCGAACGCATCTGCGCCGCCCGACTCCTTCATCAGCTTATCTTTCAGCTCCAATACGATGCGAGCCGCGGTTTTGGGGCCGATGCCGTTGGCTTTGGAAATGGTCTTTTTATCGTCGGTGCAAACGGCAAGTGCAAATTTTTCGGGTGTGAGGAAGGAAAGAATCGACATAGCCGCCTTGGGTCCAACGCCCGAAACCGAGATCAAAAGCTTAAAGGTAGAAAGCTCGGTTTGGGTGGCAAAGCCGAACAGCTCAATATCGTCCTCACGTACCGCCATGTGTGTAAAGAGCTTTACGGTAGGCGGCTCCTTGACCGAGCGGTTTGGCGGCATGGCGTCATAAGTGGTGTCGCTGACGGTCAGCTTGTAGCCAACGCCGCCAACGTCAAGCACGGCAAGGGTGTGCTCGAGATGTGTCAGTTTTCCGCACAAATAGTAGAACATGGTGGGTTAGTCCTTTCTGTCGTCTTGAGCATGATCGGTGTCGGTAGGTGCCTCTTTTTCCTCGGTCGCTTCATTCGCATCGGCATTTTCTTCTTTGTATTCAGCCTCCTCGCTCGGCGTTTCCGCCTCGCTCTCCGTGGTCTTGTCGGCATTTTCGTCGGGGGAAGGGGCATCCTCTTCTTTTTCGGGATCCTCTTCCGACTTTTCTTCCGTTTCCTCTTTCACTTCTTCTTCTTCTTCTTCTTCTTCTTCTTCTTCTTCTTCTTTTTCTTTTTCTTTTTCTTTTTTTTCGGCTTTTGCTTCTTTGTCAGCACACTTTTCGTCTGCCGCCTCGTCGCCCTCTTCGTCCTCGTCCTCAAGCTCTACACCATCGGGCGTCTTACAGCCAAAGTGGAAGAAACGATCCAATACCAACAGCAAAATAAAGATGGCAATGAATACAAGGGTCACGATCAAGCCCACGTTAATGGCTTTGGGATTGTAAACCATACGGATCTCGTGCGTTTCGCCCTCGTCGCCTTCTACCTCGAAAGCAAGGAGCGCTCCAAATGCCTTTTGGATCTGCACGCGCTCACCGTCCACATAGACCTCCCAGCCATTGTCGTACGCGATGGTGGTCATGACCAGCTCGTTGCCTTGGCTTGCGGTAAAGATTCCGTCAAAGGAGCTTTCGGTGTATTCTTCAATCATGAATTGATCCTTGGCAAGGCGCGCCATGGCGTCCTCAAATACTGCCCAGTCAATGTAATAGAAGCATTCGGCATCGTTTTTGACGTAGAGATCGCTCTTGACTAAGGTCATTTCAAGGCTGATGGCATCGCCCTCGGTAAAGTTGCCCAAGGAGATGATGCGGTGGGTTTCGTTTCCGTTAAAGGTTCCATAGTCCTCTGCCGCGCCATCATTGACCGTTAGAGAAAGCTCCACCTCGCGCGGATAATCGGTAGGCGCGTAGAAGAAGATCTCTGCCGTAGTGGGAACGTCTTCCACCACGTAGGTGATGCTACCCGTAGCGGAGGGCGTTTCCAGCTTGTAGCCGCGCTCGTTATCCGAGTAATTGCCCATAATAACACCGTTGCGTTTGGTGGAATAGGAGATGGGAACGAAGATCTCTAAGATCTCGTCCTCACCGAGCATTGCGCTGACCATTGCATTCATGCGCTCAAAGTGGCTGTCGTAAGCATCTACGTAAATGCTTGCGGTCATTTCCTCAATGTTGAGGAATTCGTTGATTCTTTCCTTCATGGGAGAGACAAAATCCGACTTGATCGAATCCACAAATTTGGATACGGCATCGTTTTCTTGATCGTCGCTGTCGGCTGAGTCGTCCTCGATAAAGCCCATTTGAAAATCCAGAACGTTTTCAGCAACGCCGTAAGCGATCGAGAGGGCATAGGGATTGCGGTACGCCGTCAAACGGTTCTTGGAATCAACGATAAAGGTCTCGTAGTAGTTTTCATAAATATCGTCCTCGGAAATAATGTACTTCAAGCCGAGCAACGAGTCACTCACGGGGGTTCCGCCAAGGTACTTGGACCAATGCGATTTGGAGGAATATCCCATCTTGTTTAAAAATTTGACCGTTTCCTTATTCAGCGTGGAGGTAGAGCCCGAAAGACCGCGCATATTGAGTGCCATATTATCGTTGGTCTTGCGGAACAAGGTTTTTTCCATGCGGTAAAAGGAGTCGTCTGCCGCTTGTACCTGCTCCACGATGGGGCGTACCTGATTGAGGAAGTTGTTGTAGTAGCTGTATTTGGAGTAGCCGACGTCATCCCCGAGTGCGTTGATGTTAAACAAGCCGTTTAAAAACAGCTCCAGAATGATCACCGCCAAAAGTCCCGTGCTTGCCAACTGCTTGTCCGTCGTTTTGCGCAAGATCGCCATGGCGGCAAGGTAGGCAAACACAACGATCAGCGTAAAATAAATGCAGGTAAAATCGTTGGGGTCAAAATAGTTTTCAGGGTCAGAATATTGTTGTAAGATCACGCAAAACAGCGCGATCATTCCGCCCGTTGCCATGCACACGCGCAGGGAGACGTTTTCAAAATCGGCAAATCCGCGGCAAGCGATAACGCACAGATAGAAGGAGAACATAAAACTGTAGCGAAAATCAAGCCAGTTGGGGTTTTGGAAGCCGTGCCACACAAGGTTGACGATGTTGATGCAAAAGCAAGCGTACAAAACCAGGATCAAAACACCGGAAAAGATCTTTTGCGTCATGCTGTACTTTTTGGAAAGGAAGTAAGAGGGAATGAGCAACAGCGTCAGCGTTCCGCAGTAAACAAAGGGCAAACCGTCGGGGCGTACCGTATCGTAGGAGCCGGGCAGGAGCTTGTACAAAAACTCCAAAATATCAAACTTGAGGGAAAATTCCCATTTGGGATCGGTAAACGTCGTTTTTCCAAAATTGAGGGAATAATACGCGGCAAGAATAATGACGGCGGAAATGCCCACGGCAACCACGGAGTAACCAGCCATACGACCGAGAGAGCGCCAAAAATGGCATCTTTCCATCAAGGGGTTGTTCTTGTTCTTTTCGCTGTGCGCAAAGTAGTAGATAAAGAAATAGATCACGCAATAGATACACAGCATATAGCCAATGTAATAGTTGCTGAAGATGGCAACGGCAAGAGATACGGTGTAAAGCTTGAATTTTCCGTATTTGATGATCGATTCAATACCGAGCGTGATCAACGGGAGCCACATA
The DNA here is from genome assembly GCA_045633385.1 of Eubacteriales bacterium. Taxonomy (GTDB): domain Bacteria; phylum Bacillota; class Clostridia; order Oscillospirales; family CAG-272; genus UMGS1865. The sequence goes on from JAZQYE010000151.1 coordinate 4,490, forward strand.
ACGGCATCGATCCACATGGTGTTATGCTGCTGTACCACCGCGTAGGAGCAGAGCGCGTAAAAGCAAGAGAATGCGATCACCGCAAAGCGGTTCTTGTCCTTTAAGGTCTTGTGCATATAAAAGCCGAAGGTTCCGCCGCACAAACCGCACTTTAAGAGAAAGAGCGCTAACAGTGCCTCCAGCATACGGTCTTGCGGAAACAGGCAAACGATAAAGGAGAGCGGGCTTGCAAGATAATAAGCGTAAATGCCCAAAAACTCACCGCCCAGCGCACGGGAGAAGGAGTAGAGCAGTTCTGCGTCACCTTTTACAAAATTGCGCAACGCTTCAAAGAACCATACGTACTGACCGTTGAGGTCAAGCACCAAAACGCAACCGTTTCCAAAGGGGTGCTCGCCGCGCGCCACGTAGATCAAATACATGATCAGGGCAGGGATCGCTATACAAAGTAGGAGATAGGAATATTCCTTCCACAGCTTTTGGCGGCGGGAGGGCTCGTTTTGTAAGGTTACGGCGTCCTTTTTTTTCGAAAATGAAAAAAGCTTTTCTTTTGTCATGTTCAATTGCTTCCTTTCCGTTCTTGTGCTTGCTCCAAATCCGAGGGGAGGATCTGCTTGATCGCTTTTTCAAGCTTGATGCGATCGATATTCATATCCCTTGCGCAGGTTTGACAAACGATGCGAACCTCGCCGCCAACGCGCAAAATGCGAAAGATCTTGCCGCCACAGGGGTGTGGCTTTTTGAGCTGTATGAGGTCGTTTACGTGCAGGGGAAGAATGGGCATGGCGATACCTCCGCTAAAATAATGCTATATATTTTAATTATAACATAAAATTGGGCATCTGTAAACCGAAAAAATACATTTTTTGCACGGAATTTTCTAAAAATTCAAATATTTGTTTGACATTTTACAAAAAAAGTAGTATAATTATAATCGGAGTTTTATTGAATGAGGATGGAGGAGCAAAAATGATCATTCTGGGCATTGACCCCGGCTTGGCAATTGTGGGGTGGGGCGTGATCGAATATCGCAATGCGAGATTCAAAACGATCGCGTACGGATCTCTGCGCACTCCCGCAGGTATGCGCACCGAGGAGCGGTTAAAATCGATCTTTGACGGCATGAATGATCTGATCGAGACCTATCATCCGGATGCGGTTGCGGTGGAGGAGCTCTTCTTCAATACGAACATTACAACAGGTATCCGCGTTGCCGAGGCGCGCGGTGTGATCTTGCTCACGGCAGAGCGCGCGGGCGTAAAGATCTTTGAATACACCCCCTTGCAGGTCAAGCAGGCGGTGGTGGGGTACGGCAGAGCCGAAAAAAAGCAGGTCATTACCATGGTTACCATGTTGCTCGGTCTTGCAGAGCCGCCAAAGCCCGACGATACTGCCGACGCACTTGCCATTGCCATTTGCCACGCACACAGCGGCGGCTCACGCTTGGCACAATACTATAACAAATAAACAAATCAGCAAAAGGAAAAAACAAAAATGTGGTTTTCGGAAAATTGGAAGGATTACGAGCTGTTGGATACGTCGGACGGAGAGCGTCTTGAGCGCTGGGGAGATTTGATCCTCATTCGTCCCGACCCGCAGATTATATGGAAAAACGCGGCAAAGCACCCCGCGTGGAAGCAGGCAGACGGTATCTATCGCCGTTCCTCCTCGGGGGGCGGTGCATGGGTCAAAAACAAGCTGCCGCAATCCTGGAATATCCGCTACGGCGAGCTCGGATTCGTGTTGCGCCCCATGGGCTTTAAGCATACGGGTCTGTTTCCCGAGCAGGCGGCAAATTGGGATTGGTTTTCGGGGCTGATCCAAAAAGCCAACCGTCCCATCAAGGTGCTCAATCTGTTTGCCTATACGGGCGGTGCTACCGTAGCCGCCGCCAAGGCAGGTGCCTCGGTGGTGCACGTCGATGCCTCCAAGGGCATCGTTGCGCAGGCAAAGGAGAACGCCTCGCTGTCGGGTCTTGCCGATGCGCCCATTCGCTATATCGTCGATGATTGCAAAAAGTTCGTTGAGCGTGAGATCCGCCGCGGCAACCATTACGACGGCATTATTATGGATCCTCCTTCCTACGGCAGAGGCCCCGGAGGCGAGGTGTGGAAGTTGGAGGACAGCATTGACGAATTGATCTCGCTGACGGCAAAGCTGCTTTCCGATCAGCCGCTGTTCTTCCTTGTCAACTCCTATACCACGGGACTTTCTCCCTTGACCATGAGCTATTTGCTGGAGCTGAAGGTCAAAGCCCGTCACGGCGGCTGTATCGAGTCGGGTGAGCTTGGGCTTCGCGTTACGCAAACGGGTGCGTTTTTGCCTTGCGGTGCAAGCTCGCGCTGGTTTATAGAACAATGATTTCGATTTGAAAGGATCAAAGGCTTTGTCTGATATCTTTATTCACGCAGAGGATCTTTCGTTTTCCTATGCCGACGGCGACGGAAAAGAGGAAAATCCCGCCCTGCAACATTTTTCGGTGGATATTTGTCGCGGCGAGTACGTGGCGGTGCTTGGGCATAACGGTTCGGGAAAATCCACGTTTGCCAAGCTGTTGAATTTAATACTTGAGCCGACCTCGGGAACGCTCGTGGTGGACGGCTTGGATCTTTGCCGCAAGGATCTGCGCGACGAAGAGGTACTCCACCTGCGCAAAAACGTGGGAATGGTCTTTCAAAATCCCGATAATCAGTTGGTTGCCACCATTGTGGAGCAGGACGTTGCCTTCGGCCCCGAAAACCTTGGTGTGGAGCGCGAGGAGCTTCGCCGCCGTGTGGACGAATCGCTGAAAACGGTTGGAATGACCGCTTACGCCAAGCACGAGCCGCACAGACTTTCGGGAGGGCAAAAGCAACGCGTTGCCATTGCGGGCATTCTTGCCATGATGCCGCAGTGCGTGATCTTTGACGAATCCACGGCAATGCTTGATCCGGGCGGACGCCGCGAGGTGCTGGACACCATTCGTCTGCTCAACCGTGAGCACGGTATGACGGTGCTCAATATTACGCACTATATGAACGAGGCGGCAGAGGCAGACCGCGTGATCGTTATCAATGACGGAAGGCTGTTGATGGACGGAACGCCCGACGAGGTGTTTGCACAGCGCGATGCTTTGCACGAGGTTGGCTTGGAGGTGCCGCAATGCGCCGAGTTGATCCACAGCCTGCGCGCTTGCGGGATCGAGCTGAAGGGAGATGCGCTTTCTTCTCCCGAGGCGTGTGCCGATATGATCGTGCGCGCGCTGAACAAGCAGTAATACGATTTTGAGGAATAAAATGGACAAGATTTATTTGGATCACGTGAGCTACGTTTACGGGGAGGGTACGCCGTACGAGCAACGCGCGCTTGACGACGTTTCCGTCGGCATTCGTAATGGATGCATTACGGGTATCATCGGTCACACCGGCTCGGGCAAATCCACCATGATGCAAATGCTCAACGGATTGATCAAGCCAACCTCCGGTAAGGTGCTTTTGGACGGTTACAACGTCAACAGCACACTTGACGAGGTGTTTGAAGATTGGCGACAGCGAGAGGAATACGCGTCGCTCTCCAAGCGCTTGCAAAAAAAGAAGATGCGCGAGGAGATCAAAAACAGAAAAAACAGTCTTTGCTTCCGCGTGGGGCTTGTTATGCAATATCCCGAATATCAGCTCTTTGAGGAGACGGTATTTGCCGATATCGCGTATGGACCGCGCAACATGGGGCTTGACGAGGAGGAGATCAGCCAACGCGTAAGGGAAGCGGCACGCTTTACCGATATCGGGGAGGAGTTGCTCGAAAAATCTCCCTTTGATCTTTCGGGCGGACAAAAGCGCCGTGTTGCACTTGCAGGCATCATTGCCATGCGCCCCGAGGTGTTGGTGCTGGACGAGCCTGCCGCAGGACTTGACCCTTTGGGAAGAACTTATATTTTTGACGGCATTCGGGAGTATCAAAGAAAAACGGGCTCCACGGTACTCATCGTCAGTCACAGCATGGAGGATATGGCTCGTTATTGCGACGACGTCATCGTGATGTCGGGTGCACGCGTGCTGATGCAGGGATCGAGAGAAGAGGTCTTTGCGCACGTAGATGAGCTTGCCGAAACGGGACTTGACGTGCCGCAGATCACGCGCCTGATGCAGCTGCTCAGAGACCGCGGCATAGCGGTTCCCAAAAGCATTTATACCGTTGACGAGGCTGTTGCGGTATTGCGTGAGATGCTTGAGAAGGGAGGCGAGCTGTAATGAAGGGGATTTCCTTTGGACAGTATTATCCTGCCGACTCGGTGATCCACCGTATGGATCCGCGCTTTAAGATCGTGCTTGCCGTTGCGTATATCGTGGGTACGTTTTTGTGCAAGAGCGTAGTCTCCTTTATCGCACTCCTTGCCTCTGCGATCTTACTGATTCTGGTGAGCAAAATTCCACTCAAAACGGTGTTGCGCTCCATTTCTCCCGTGCTCTTTATCATTGGCTTTACCGTTGTTATCAACATCTTTTTCGGTACGGGTGAGGATTTGCTGGTGGAAATTTGGCGCATCCGCATTTATGCCGAGGGAATTTGGCGCGCGGTGTTCATGTTTTTGCGTATTTTTTCGCTCATCACCGCAACCGGTATCTTTTTGACCTATACCACCACGCCCATGGATCTGACCGATGCGTTGGAATCCTTGCTCTCTCCCTTGAAAAAACTGCATGTTCCCGTACACGTTTTTTCTATGATGATGTCTATCACCCTGCGATTTATCCCTACCTTGACCGAGGAGACCGAAAAGATCATGAATGCGCAAAAGGCAAGAGGTGCCAATTTCACCTCGGGAAGCCTGATGCAACGTGCCAAGGCTCTCATTCCCATTCTGATCCCGTTGTTCGTCTCTGCTATCAACCGCGCCACACAGCTTGCCGATGCAATGGAATGCCGTTGCTATCACGGCGGAGAGGGGAGAACACGACTCAACGTTATGCGCTGTCACGCATCGGATTTTGTAATATCCGCAGTCGTCATTGCAATTTGCGTTGGGTTGGTCTTGCTCAATCGCATAGACCTGTGGTTCGTGATGAAGTGATATGAAGCTGTTGATCAAGGTCCGATATATCGGAACGAATTATTGCGGCTATCAGGTTCAGCCCAATGCCGTAAGCGTTCAGCAAAGGCTGAACGAGGCTACGCGCGCGCTGTTCGGGTATGATTGCGACATCGTAGGTTGCAGTCGCACCGACAGCGGCGTGCACGCAAACGTATTTTGCGCAACGGTGGCACAAAAGGGGAGCGACGTGCTCTCAACCACTATTCCGTGCCAACGCATTCCGGTGGCACTATCGGCACATCTGCCGGCAGATATCAGCGTGTTTGACGCTACGTGGGTAGATGGCGATTTTCACGCAAGATACGGCGTAAAAGAAAAGGAATATATCTACCGCATCTATAACGCGCCCGTACGCAACCCCTTTGAGGAGGATCGTGCGTGTCACGTTCCGCGTCGCATCGACGAGCAGGGGCTTGCCGACATGAACCGCGCCGCATCCTATTTGATCGGTGAGCAGGATTTTGCCGCCTACATGGCGCAGGGCTCAAAGGTGACCTCAACCGTTCGCAATATCACGGCGGCAGAGGTCGTGCGAGAGGGCGACGTTTTGATCTTTCGCGTGTGCGCCAACGGTTTTCTTTATAACATGGTGCGCATTCTTGCGGGAACGCTGATCGACGTAGGTCTTGGCAAGCTGACCCCCGAGGACGTTTTGCGTATTACGGCGTCCCGTGACCGTGCCAATGCGGGTATGACCATGCCTGCGTGCAGCTTGTATCTCAATCGAGTAGAATATTAGATCCGATCAAACGGGAAAGGAGGAGCACCGACGAATGAAGCTGACGGAAGTATGGAACGGCGGCAAAAAGAAGTCCTCGCCAATCGGTAAGGATCAAACCTACAATGCGTACTACGAAAATATTTCGGCAAAGCTTGGCATTTTGCAAGTCGTGCTCTATCTTTCCTTGTTTGCATTTGTCGTTCTGTTTTCTCTTGCCAATACAAGGCTGATCACGTATCAGACTTTTTATCATTTCTTTCAGGATCTCAACGCATCTGCCGAGCAGGTCGATATATTTGCGGCAGATACCGTTTCTTATCCGACCGCCGAGCAACAAAGCTTTTCGCTCTATCGCAAGGGGCTTGCCGTAGCGGGCAACCAAAGCGTGACCGTGTTTTCTGCCACGGGGCGACAGCTCGTCAGCCACGGTATTCAGTATCAACGTCCCGTAGCGGTGGGCTCCGGCAAGTATTTGTTGGTGTACGAAAAGGGCGGTACGCAATACTCGCTTTACAATGCCAATACCCAAATGTACGAGGGAAAGACCGAATATCCCATTCAAGGGGCAACCGTTTCGGATTCCGGCTCGTATGCGCTGATCTCGGCATCGGCAAGCAGTACGTCCTCGGTGTATCTGTATAACAATCGCTTTGCGCTGATCGGCGCATACCACAAAAAGGGATACGTCATGAACGCGGCTCTTTCTGCCGACGGCAAGAGGTTGGCGCTTTTGACGCTTTCTACCGATGGGGGACAACAGGCAACCACGGTGCTGTTGGCAGAGCCGGGGCGCGACAGTGCCATTGCGGAAACGGTGCTCACCGACGCAATGGGACTTTCCTGCTCGTTTACCGAAAGCGGCAGACTTGCGGTACTGTGCAGTAAAGGCGTTGCATATATTGATGCAAGCGGAGATTTGGAATCGTACTTCGATTTTGAAGAAAAGATCGTTGCGCTTTCCGCTGTCGGCAAGGACGGAATTGCCGTTTGCCTGAAAAAAAATACGATTTCACCCAAAAACATTGTAATAGTATTTGACAAAAACGGTAAAATGGTGTATAATAAGACTGTAGAGGAAAATCTGACACAGCTTTCTTATATCGGGCAGAGCGTGTATTGGAGCACGGAGAACGGCGTGAGCCGCTTGGATCTGCGTACCGAAGAAACCGTTTTTAAAGCATGTACAACCGACGGAAGGGTATTGCTTGCCGTTGACCGGGGCGAGGTGTTGCTTTGCTCGCCGCAAAAGGCAGTTTACATCTCCTTTTCGTCTTAAATGCATAAAAATCTGAAAATTAAGGAGACTTTTATCATGACACACTTGATTTTAGACATTTTGTTTGTAGCAGTTGCGGTCGTGTTGATCGCACTTGGCGCAAAGCGCGGCTTTATCAAAAGCTTGATCCGCTCTGCAAAGCTGTTGCTGTCGGTTATTTTTGCTTATCTGTTGGGACCCCAGCTCGGCTTATTCTTAAAAAACAAATTTATCGGCACACCCGTGTATAATTTCGTTTACGAAAAGGTGAACGGACTTTACCTGGACGCAACCTCCTCCATCAACATGGATCAGATCACGTCCTCCTTCCCGCAATTTCTCATGACCGAGGAGGTCAAACAGCAAATTGCAGGTGCAACCTCTACCGAGTCGGGCGAGGCGATGGTGCAATCGGTAACGCAGGGAATTGCCGAGCCCATTTCCGGCTTGATCTCCAACATTTTGGGTTACGTGCTGGTGTTCGTGTTGGCGTTTGTCGGTTTAACGGTGGTTGCATGGCTTTTGACCGCACTTTCCGAGCGCATTCAGCTCCTCGGTACGGCAAATCACGTGCTGGGCGGCATTTGGGGCGCGTTGAATGCGTTGATCATTCTCTTTATGGCGGCATCCGTAATCAAGCTCTTCTTCGCCCAAACCGATTTTTATCAGCAAACCGTGGTCGTTCGCTTTTTGGGCGATTCCGCACTTTTGGAAGCGATCAAGATCTTTAATATCGGTAGCGCGTGGTTCTCCTCCGCTTCCGTATAATCCACTCCGAAAAAGCCTGCCGTTTGTTTCGGTGGGCTTTTCAAAAATCAAAATGGAAACAGAAAGGCTCCGCTATGGCGGAGAAGCAGTTCAAAATACATGGTGATGTGTTCACAATGCCATAAGCGTATGGCGGTAATTTTTGTAACGAAGATGGAGAACGGCGAAAAGGCAACAAAGGGGCTGTGCCTCAAGTGTGCCAAGGAAATGGGCGTTCCCGTCGATAATATCATGGGCAACGTAATGGGTCAGCTCGGCATTTCGGCAGATCAGCTCGAGGGTGCGGAGGAAGACATCAACGCCATGCTCGCACAAACCGAAACGCCGTCCGATTGCGACGATAAGGAGGACGGCGGCGCACCTGCCATCGATCTTCCCAAGCTCTTCCGCGACGTTGGTCTGTTTGCAAAGAATGAAGAAAAGCCTGCCGAGTCCGTAGGTGCCGAGGGCGGTGCAAAGGAAAAGAAGAACGATAAAAAGAAGGAAAAAGAGGAGAAAAAGCTCAAATTCCTGCCCACGTACAGCCGCAATCTCACGCAGTATGCAAGAGAGGGAAAGCTCGACCGCATCATTGGGCGTGACCGCGAGCTCTCGCGCGTGATCCAGATCCTTTGCCGCAGACAAAAGAATAACCCTTGCCTGATCGGTGAGCCCGGCGTCGGAAAGACCGCAATTGCCGAGGCACTTGCCATTCGCATTGCCGCAGGGGATGTGCCCTATAAGCTGCAGGGTAAGGAGATCTATCTTTTGGATATGACCGCCCTTGTTGCAGGTACACAGTTCCGCGGTCAGTTCGAATCCCGTATTCTCGGGCTGTTGAACGAGGTGCACACGGTTGGAAACGCCATTCTTGTCATCGACGAGGTGCACAACATCGTTGGAACGGGCGAGGCAGAGGGAAGTGTGAACGCCGCAAATATCCTCAAGCCCGCACTCTCGCGCGGCGAGGTACAGATCATCGGCGCGACCACACTCAACGAATACCGTAAATATATCGAAAAGGATTCTGCACTGGAGCGCCGTTTTCAACCCGTTACCGTCAACGAGCCTTCGGTGGACGAGACCTTGGAAATGCTGTGCGGCATCAAGCACTACTACGAGGAGTTTCACGGCGTGATCATTCCCGAGGCGGTACTGCGCCGTGCGGTCGTGCTCTCGGAGCGTTATATCACCGACCGTTATCTTCCCGATAAGGCGATCGACCTGTTGGACGAGGCGGCATCGGCACTTTCACTTTCTTCCGCCGCTCTCAACGAGTCCTATCGCATTCGCGACCGACTCTTGGATCTCAAGGTCAAGCGCGAGGAGCTGGAGGGTGAGATCGCAGGCAACGATGCCGTAGAGCAGAACCGCTATGAGGAGATCGCCAAGGTGCGTGCCGAGGAGCTCAAACTCTCCGAGCGACTGAACGAGATCGAGCCCGATACCAAGACCGTTATCTTGACCGAGAACGAGATCGCCAACGTGATCGAGCTTTGGACGGGTGTTCCTGCAACCAATATTACAGAAAATGAATTTACACAGATCGACCGCTTGGAGCAACGTCTGAAGACGCGCATCATCGGTCAGGACGTTGCCGTAGAAGCGGTTGCAAAGGCGATCAAGCGCAATCGTGCAGGCATTGCGTACAAGCGCAAGCCCGTTTCCTTCATTTTTGCAGGTCCTACGGGCGTTGGAAAGACCGAGCTTGTCAAAACGCTTGCAAACGAGCTTTTCCATTCTCCCGAAACGCTCATTCGCTTGGATATGTCCGAGTTTATGGAGAAGCATTCCGTTTCCCGCATCATCGGAGCGCCTCCCGGTTACGTGGGATATGACGAGGCAGGGCAGTTGACCGAAAAGATCCGCCGCCGCCCCTATTCCATCGTGCTCTTTGACGAGATCGAAAAAGCGCACCCCGACGTGCTCAATATCCTACTGCAGATCCTCGACGACGGTCGTATCACCGACGCGCGCGGAAAGACCGTGAATTTTGAAAACACAGTCATCGTTATGACCACCAACGCAGGCTCCGACCGTACGGGCGCGCTTGCAGGCTTTTCCGCTTTTGAGGGCAGTGCCGAGGAGGGCAAGACCCAAAAGGCTCTGGAGGGATTTTTGCGCCCCGAATTTATCAACCGCGTGGATGAGATCATCACCTTCCGCCAGCTCAACGAGGAGGATTTTGCAGGCATTGCACGCATCATGCTGGACGAATTGAAGCTCTCGCTTGCCGAAAGATCCATGACCCTCGTTTATACCGATGCCGTCGTTGCGCAAATCGCGCAAAGCTCGTACTCCCGCAAATACGGTGCGCGCAATATGCGCCGCTATATCCAAAAGGAGATCGAGGACCGTCTTGCCGAGGAGATCATTGCCGATTACGGAAGACGTTACAGCATGGCAAAGATCGATTTTGACGGAGAGAATATCAGCGTTCTCTGTATCTGACACAAGGAGTTCTTATGGACGAACGGAATGCAAAATGGCACCAAATGACAGCAGACGCCGTGTGCCGACAATTGCATACCGATGCCGCCTGCGGGCTTTCCCGCAAGGCGGCTCGTTCTCGTTGTAAAAAGCAAGGCATCAATACGCTGTTTGACCCTACGGTGGGGGAATGGCGCTATTGTTTGCGCTTGCTTTTTTGTGATCCCGCCGTCCTTTTGATGCTGTTTGCCACCCTTTTGACCGTCTGCCTTACCGATCCCGTGCAGGGCTTATCCGTTTGTGTACTGCTGTTGCTGTCGGGCGGTATTTTGTGGCGTTTGTTGTGGCGGTATCGCCGCTTGGAGCAAACGGTTGCGTACTATCGCGTGCCACGGGTGCACGTTTTGCGACAAGGTTCTTTGCTTGCGGTCTCTGCAAGGCGTGTGGTGCGCGGTGACGTCCTTCTGTTGCGCAAGGGCGATATCGTTCCGGGAGATTGCCGATTGCTGCGCACAAACGGCTTGCGCGTAACAACACCCGTACTCAACGAGCAGGGGCGCGTTGCATACCGCATCTGTTCCAAAAATGCCGAGGCGGTCTATCCGTACGGCTCGGAGATCGCCGCACCGGGAGCTGAAAATATGCTCTTTGGAGGCTCGGAGATATTGGAGGGAGAGGCTTGTGCCGTTGTTGCAGAGCTTGGAGAAGGCTCTTACTTCGGTGCGATCAAGGCGTCGGCCAAGGCGCGTGAGGGTACCGCAGAAAAGAAACGGACAAGCTCTCACGGCGGTGTGCACGATCTGCTTCGCGTTTACGGCTTTTTGATGCTGATCTTACTCTTTTTGTTGACCGTGATCGCTCTTTTGACACAGCCCGAGGATCGCGGCTTGATGGATGTCTTTTTGCCGCTTTGCATTTTGTGTGCATCGACCTCGCCGGCTCTCCTCGAATTCTTTTTGGAATGGATCTCTGTTCGCGGCAGGATCGAGCTGTCGGAGCAGGGAATTACTGACGACCGCGCGGTGATCAAAAGCAGTCGCGCCGCAGATCGCCTTTCGGATATGACGGATCTGATCGTGGTCGGCAAGCGCGGATTGACCGATGGCGTTTGCCATTTCCACTCCGCTTTTGTGGCACAGCGAGAGATCACACCCGACGGAGAGGAGCAGGATCGAGCACCTCTTACCCCCTTGTGCGAGGCGTTGCTGTTGCGTGAGGAGGAGCTTGCAAGGGCGCTTTCAACCGAGGAGCTTCAACGCGCTGAGGAAAACGCCGTGCTTTTATCCGAGCTTTGTGATTTGTCCGCATTCGACCGCGCCGCCATGCGTGTGCGCTTGCTTCAAATGCATCGCCAACCTTCCCATGATAAGAATATGACGGTGCTGGAGGTGCAAATGCGCGAGCAAACGTGTACCTTGCTGTTTGAGGACGACGGCACCCGATTGATCGAGCAATGTACGGTCACGGTGGTAGAAGAACGCCTTTGCGCGATCCTGCCCGAGCAACGGCAGGCACTTTACCAATATTGTTACCGCAACCGCGCAAAGGATTGCCGCACGGTAACCGTGGCGCGCAAATATCGGGATACGCTGGCGTTGGTTGGCATTTGCGCAGTGCGCGAGCGTTACGCACAAGACGTATCGCGCGTGATAGACGATCTTGCACGTTGCGGCGTTCGAACCGTCGTTGCGCTGAACGAGGAAGAGACCGCCAACGCCTGCGATCTGCGCGGCGTGCGTGTCAAGCGTGGGGAAAACGGTAGCAGCTTAGTGCCAAACGGTTCGTCCGATCCGTGTGTTTGGATCGGTTTTTCGCAAAGTGAGCTTGCCGCGCAGGTGCAAGCAATGCAAAAAGCCGGCAGGCGAGTGGCTGTTCTGGGCGGACAAGCGGACGACGTTGCCTTGTTGCGTTCCCGCGCATTGATCATTGCCTGCGATCCCGTCGAGGAGCTTAGCCTGCATGACGAGGAACGCGCCGTAGAGCATTGGCAGGCAGACGGAGACGAAAACAGCCCGTATGCCTCGCAGACGATGCGACGGCACGCCGACGTGATCCTTCCGCGCTACAACAAAGAGGCGGGCGGTATCTTTGCCGCTTTTCACGCTTTTTCGGTAGCGCGTGCAACCAAGCTCCGTATGAGGATCACGTTGCGCTTTTTGCTCTCGGCACAGCTCTTTTTGCTAACGCTTATCACGCTTTGCGCCTGCTTTGGCGTGGGGCTTTTCAACGGCGTGCAAATGCTTGCCTTGGGGCTTTTGGGTGAAATGGGAGCACTCGCGGCTTTTGTAAGTCTTCCCATTGCGCAATGCGAGCTGCAGCGCGTCCCCGTATTGAACGATGATTTCATATTACGGATGCTTGCGTCACTCAAAACGGTGCTTGCAAGCGTTCTTCCGCCCACGGTTGGTGTGGTTTACGGCTTTGTGCTCTTACAGCTTGGGCTTGCCACGCAACAAGAGATCACGGCGTATCTGTTCGTATCCGGCGTGATTGTGCTGTTGTTGCTTTTGTTGCGTGAGATCGGTCGGGCAAGTGCGCGTTTACCGTGGCGATACCTGATCACGGCAACGCTTGTAACGCTTGGTTGTGTCGGTGTTGCAGTTTTGCTGTCATGCTTCTTCTCAAATGCAAACGCCGTGTTTGGCGTTGGAGATTGGAAGCCTTTGACGGCACTTTCTCTTTTCGTCATGCCCGTTTGCCATTTGCTTTCCTGCTTTTTTATCTCCTTTTTTCAAAGGACAACCAAATAATCGGCTCTCTCTGCATAGAATGAAGTAAAACTACTTGCAACAATGCGGAGGAACGTGGTATGAAACGGTACAGCACTGCCGATTTAAGAAGATTGGAGATCATCAATTTGTGCGACGGCACAAGGCTTGGGCGTGCATCCGATTTTGAGTTCGACAAGGACGATGCAAGAATTTTGGCATTGGTCATTACCGGGAACAACGGCGTGTTTGGAATGTGCAGGGAAGACGATATCGTCATTCCGTGGCATAAGATCGAATGCTTTGGCGAGGATACGATTTTGGTTCGGCTTTCACCGACCGATCTTTCCTGTTGCTTGTGTCAAAAGCAAAAACGCAGAGGATTTCACTTTTAAATTGTAAAAAAAATGTAAACAAGTAAATTGCCTCTTGCAAACAACAACATAATATGGTATAATATTAAAGCTTGCGCAGAGAGCGCGGCTAATATAATACACACATCGGACGAGCGTTGCATCGGTGCCGCAAAAGCGGTTTTGGCAACTGCGTTGCGATGGTGGAAAAAACCGAAGGAGGACATTAAAATGTCTGTTATTTCTATCAAGCAGCTGCTTGAAGCAGGTGTTCACTTTGGACACCACACCAGAAGATGGAACCCCAAAATGCAGGAGTACATCTTCACCGAGAGAAATGGTATCTATATCATTGACCTCCAGAAGACCGTAAAGAAGTTTGACGAGGCTTACAACTTTGTTCGTGAGCTTTCCGAGAACAATGGCAACCTGCTCTTCGTAGGTACCAAGAAGCAGGCAGCGGAGGCTATCAAAGAGGAAGCTACCCGTTGCAGCATGTACTATGTAAACGTTCGTTGGCCCGGTGGTATGATGACCAACTTCAAGACCATCAAGAAGTCCATCGCTCGCCTGAACAACCTCACCAAGATGCAGGAAGAGGGCACGTTCGATCTTCTCCCCAAGAAGGAAGTTGCCGCTATGCAGAAGGAAATCTTTGATCTTGAGAAGAGCTACGGCGGTATCAAGACCATGGAGAAGCTCCCCGATGCAATCTTCATCGTAGACCCCAAGAAGGAAAGAAACGCAGTTCTCGAGGCAAAGAAGCTCGGTATTCCGGTAATCGCTATCGTTGATACCAACTGCGATCCCGACGATGCAGACTATATCATTCCCGGTAACGACGACGCAATTCGCGCAATTAAGCTCATCTCTTCCGCACTTGCTGACGCAGTCATCGAGGGCAAGCAGGGTGAGGCTGTTGCCGAGGAGGCAGCTCCCGCAGAAGAGGCAGCTGCAGAGGACGCAGAGTAATTTCTAAAATAATTGATAGAAAGGGATTAAAAAAATGGCTACAATTACAGCAAAAGACGTTGCAGCTCTCCGCGCAAAGACCGGTATCGGTATGATGGAGTGCAAGAAGGCACTTGTTGAGGCAGACGGCGATGTAGAGGCTGCAGTTAAGATCCTTCGTGAGAAGGGTGAGCTCAAGGCAGAGTCGAAGATGGCAACCAGAATTGCCGCTGACGGTGTTGTTGAGATCTATAAGGATGGCGATGTAACCGCTATGATCGAGGTTAAC
>JAZQYE010000152.1:0-7655 GCA_045633385.1 Eubacteriales bacterium
GCTATTGCAATTTGCCCAAAGCTGTGATATAATGGCAACGACCGACCCATCCGATTTGCATTTGACTCAGCCTGCGTTTTTGGGGTCTGTTCGTACTATATAAAACGTATATGATAAAAAAGTGAGGAGAACGACTATGAAATACTGCTTTTTACGCTTCCCGGAGGGGAAATGCAAGGCTGTGACACTCAGCTATGACGACGGTGTCAGGGAGGATATTCGCTTTGCAAAAATGCTTGACCAATACGGTATGAAGGCGACCTTTAACATCAACAGCTCATCCGTTGGAAAGGGACACCACCTGACTGCCGAGGAAATACAGACCTGTATTCTGGATCGCGGACACGAGGTTGCCGTTCACGGTGAGCGGCATATCGCACCCGGCATCAGCTTTTCACCGCAGATGCTGGCAGACGTACTCAATTGTCGTAAAGATCTTGAAAAAACGTTCGGTCGCATCATTCGCGGTATGGCGTATCCCGATAGCGGCATTACAAAAATGCACAACGGTAACGATTATCAGTGCATCAGGAGTAATTTGCAATCCTGCGGCATTGTATATTCCCGCACGCTGGGCGGCGACAATAACAGCTTTATGCTCCCCGAGGATTGGTACGCGTGGATGCCGACCGCAAAGCACACCAATCCCGAGCTTTTCAAGTGGGCAGAGGCGTTTGTCAATTACGATTATGAAAACGCCTACTTTGCCTCCAGATATCCACGCCTGTTTTACGTGTGGGGACACACCTTTGAGTTTGACCACGACAACAATTGGGACTTGATCGAGCGGTTTTGTGCCACCGTATCGGGAAAAGATGATATTTGGTACGCCACCAATATCGAGATCTACGAGTACGTTCAAGCGTATCAATCTTTGGTCAGAAGTGCCGACGGCAACCGCATCTACAACCCCACGCTCAAAAAGATCTGGTTTTGGGCAGACGGCAGATCCTATCAGATCGAGTCGGGCGAGGAGATCGTGATCGAGCCTTGATGCTTGCATAAATGCATAAAGGAAGCCGAAAAATTGCAAAAACAGAGCCTATATTATAAAATAGGAAATAATTTTGAATAATTGAAAATAAGTATTGCATATTTGAAAAAAGTGTGTTATAATAAGTACGAGTAAAATTTAAAGGAGGATTCTATCATGAAAAAGCTTCTTACTCTCATTCTCGCAACCCTTATGCTTGCAACCTGCATTTTGCCCATGGCTTCTTGCGGTGCAACCACCACCATCACCATTAAGACCGGCGGTACCGGCGGTACCTACTACGCATTTACCAATGCGGCGGCTCCCATGCTGGGCGCTAAGACCGGTTACACCTGCACGGTTCTGCCCTCCGGCGGCTCCGTTGACAGCTTGAAGTCCATCGGTATCGGTGACTGCAACATGGCTATCGTGCAAAACGACACCATGGTCAACGCTTACAACGGCTTGACCGACAACTTTGCTACCCCCATTACCAACTTCTCCGTTCTGGCACACGTATATCCCGAGGTCGTTCAAATCGTTTGCCACGGCAGAAATGCAGACAAGATCAAGACCTTGGCTGACCTCAAGGGCTCCAACCTCACCGTTTCCATCGGTGACATGGGCTCCGGCGTTGAGGCAAACGCGATCGCTCTGATGACCAAGTACGGCTTGACCTTTACCAAGGGCGAGGACGGCGCTTGGAAGTCCGACGATATCCAAATTCGTAACCTCTCGGTTGCAAAGTCTGCCGATGCGGTAAAGGACGATGCGCTTGACGTATTCTTCTTCACCTCCGGTGCTCCCGCAACCTCCATCACCGAGCTTGCAGCAAACGGCAACCCCAAGAACGTTTATATGCTCAGCTTGAGCGACAGCGTTATGGAGGAGTTCATCGCCGATAACAAGATCGACGGCAAGTACGACGTATTTGCAAAGCAGACCATTACCCACGACCAGTACGACTTTATCCCCGAGGGTGAGTCTGTCAGCACCATTGGTGTTACCGCAACCTACATCGTTTCCAACTCCCTGAGCGAAGAGGTCGTTTACAACCTGACCAAGGCTTTGTGGGAGAGCAGAACCGATCTTTTGACCGCACACAGCATTTCCTCCAACATGAACGTTGACCGTGCATTCACCACCGTTGGTAACGTACCCGTTCACCCCGGTGCTGCAAAGTACTATCGCGAGCTTGGACAAACCGTTGAAAACGTTGCCGACCTCGGCTAATGCTTTCGACAAGGAGTTGTAAAGTTGAATAAAGATCAAATGATAACCCAAGCGGAGCAGGACGCGCAAAAGGTTCTGAAGGAATTGGATGCGGACAGCAAATCCCGTGAACTGACGGGGTGGCGCTTGTACACCTACCGCGGAATTTTGGTTGCGTTTGCGCTTTACGTAATCGTATCGGCTCTTTTGATGAGCGGGCAAACGCTTCATACAAAGCTTCCGCTGTTTGTGGGGCTGACTCTGTTTATCGGCTACCTGAAATTCCCCGCGTGCAAAAAGCACGCACAGCGTGTCAATTATATCCCGTGGTACGATCTTTTGCTGGCGGTGTTATCGCTTGCCGTGTATTTGTACTATCCCCTCAATCAGGGTAAGGTCATTTCCACCGGCGGTATCATCGGCTGGGATCTGATCATCATCGGTATCGTCGGTATATTGCTTCTGGCAGAGGTCTGCCGCCGTGCGGTGGGCGTTCCGCTGTTGATCGTAGTAGGCGCGTTTGTCGCCTACACGATCTACGTGCTCCTGACACGTAACCCCTCTACGGTTCCCATGCGACTGATCTGGGATCTGTTCTACAACCTCGATAACGGCGTGTTCGCCTCTCCCATTGCGGTATGTAGCGGCTTTATCGTTATCTTCATTGTATTTGGCTCGTTCCTCGAAAAAACGGGCATTGGTACCTTTTTCGTCGATCTTGCAAACTCCATCGCGGGCTCTTCCGCAGGTGGACCTGCAAAGGTAGCGGTCATTTCCTCCGCAATGGAGGGTATGTATTCCGGCTCGTCGGTTGCAAACACCGTTGGCTCGGGTGCCGTTACCATTCCCACCATGAAGCGCACGGGTTATAAGCCCGAGTTCGCCGCGGCAGTCGAGGCGGCGGCATCTACGGGAGGACAGATCATGCCTCCGATCATGGGTGCGGCGGCGTTCCTCATGGCAGAGATCACGGGAATTCCGTATGCGTCTATCGTTATTGCGGCAATTTTGCCCGCGGTGCTTTACTTTGCAGGCATCTTTATGATGGTGCATTTTGAGGCAAAGCGCCTGGGACTGAAGGGACTGCCCAAGGAGACGTTGCCCAACTTCTTTAAGCTGATCTTGAAGAAGGGATACCTGCTGGCTCCCATCGTGGTGCTCGTTATTTGCATGGAGTACTACACGCCTGCAATGTCGGCAAGCCACGCCATTCTGTTCGCAATGGCGATCAGCCTTTTGGACGAGGATTTTATCGACGATCTGATCTCACGTGACAAGAAAAAGATCATGACCGCGCTGTGGGGCATTTTGCTCATGGCAATTCCGATCGCCGCATACTTCGTCATGACGTTGTTTGTGCAAACGGGACCTGCACTCTTCTGCGGTATCGCGGTTGCGGCGGTGTGCTCCGCATTCTCCAAAAAAGCTCCCTTGACCCCCAAAAAGGTGTTTGAGGGCTTTGAGGGCGGCGCAAACAGCACCATTGGCGTTGCGGTTGCCTGCGGTATGGCAGGTATCATTTCCGGATGTGTGGCTACCACGGGTCTGGGCTCGCTCCTGATCGCGTGGATCGTTCCCATGGCGGGTAGCTCGGTCATTTTTGCACTCTTCCTTACCATGCTTTGCTGTATCGTGTTGGGTATGGGTGTGCCGACCACCGCAAACTACGTGATCATGTCCACCATCACCGCGCCTATTTTGATCAACATGGGCATTCCCATGCTGGCGGCGCACATGTTCGTATTCTACTTTGGTATCGTGGCAGATATTACGCCTCCCGTAGCCTTAGCGGCTTACGCAGGCTCTGCCATTGCAAAATCCAATCCCCTCAAAACGGGTATTACGGCTACCAAGCTGGCAATTGCCGCATTTATCGTGCCTTACATTTTTGCACTCAATCCGGCAATGCTCATCATTGATACCGCACCGTTGCAGGTGGTACAGATCGTTATTACCTCTCTCTTTGGTATCTTCGGTCTTTCCGCAGGTCTTGAGGGATACGTGCTTCGTCACGCAGGGTGGATCGAGCGTATCGTGCTCTTGGCGGCGGGCTTGATGCTCATCGTTCCCGAAACGATCACCGATATCGTCGGCATCGTTTTGATCGTTGGCGTTATTGTTTTCCAGGTGCTGAAAAAGAAACACGAGAAAAAGACCGTTCGTGCAACCGACGAGACGTCGGACGCCGAGTCATAATAAAAAGGGGCGAAGAATTTTGACAATTCTTCGTCCTCTTTTTGTCAAAAAACATTGACATTTTTTGTAAAAAAGAGTATAATAAAGGGGAAAGATGCAAAAAAGGAGAAACGCTATGCCGAAAAAAACAAATCACTTTTTTTACCGTGCCGTTCATATTTTGGAGTATCTCATTGCCGTTATGACCTTGGTGGTGCTGTTGGGAATGCTGGTATTAGAGGTTTACAGAATGTTTACCGTAAACGGCTATTTTTCCTCGGCTGATACATACCTGCAAAACATCTTAACGCTGGTGGTCGGCTTGGAGTTTGTGCGTATGTTGATCAACCTGACACCTGCCAACACCCTTGAGGTGTTGATCGTTGCAATTGCGCGGCAGGTCATCGTTGCGCATAACGATGCGCTGAGCAACCTGGTGTGCGTGCTGTGCATTGGCGGCTTGTTTGCCATTCGCAAGTTCCTCATTTCCAAGGCAGACCTTGCCAAGGAGCTTTCCGAGGATGATCCGCAGGCGGCAACCGATGCGGAAGTGTCTGAGAAAAAGTGAACAAACTGTAAAAAGTACCGCAGATGTCCCTCGAAGGGGATGTCTGCGGTGTTTTTTTTACGTATCGTGTTTTCCAAGCCTTGACAAATGCAGGTGTTATATTGTATAATAAAATTGTAGAGCCAACTGCAAAAAAATATGAAAGGAGAAACGTAGTATGAAAAAGCTCTTATTGTTCGTTTTGTTGATTGTTCTGTCTCTTTCTCTGTGCTCTTGCACGGATCTGCTCGACCTGCTTGAGATGATCGCCCCGGATGAGACGGAAGCCCCCACCGAGGAAGCCTCGACTCCCGAGGACACCACCCCTTCACCCGATGACCACGAAAATCCTGCGAACCAAGGGCTGGTATTCGTTTCCAACGGAAACGGAACCTGCAAGGTAGCGGGGCGCGGTACTTCTACCGAGGTGAACGTTGTCATTCCCGACGTTTCTCCCGATGGAGATACGGTTATTGAGATTGCTTCCAGGGCCTTTGCCACAACCAATATCCAAACGGTTGAGATCCCTGCATCTGTGGAAACGATCGCTCCGGGCGCCTTTATGGATTGTCGCGAATTGATGCACGTAAATTTTGAAAGCGGCTTGAAGTACGTCGGTTCTTCTGCATTTGAGCATTGTACCAAGCTGGTGGAAGCCGATCTGCCGGATACGGTGAAATCCATCAACGGTTCTGCCTTCCGTCATTGCTCATCTCTGCTTGCCGTACCCCTGCCCGAATCTTTGGTGACCATTGGAGATTCTGCCTTTGAGGCAACCGCAATCAAGACGGTCAAAATTCCTTCAAAGGTTGCAATCATTGGTACGGGCGCATTCCAAAGTTGTAAGAGTTTGCGCGAGGTAACGATTTCCGAGGGAGTAAAAGAGATCTTCCCGTATGCTTTTGCCGCTTGCTCCAAATTGCAAACGGTTTTGCTTCCAAGCTCTTTGCAAGCAATTGGAGAAAGTGCGTTTTACTGGTGTGAGTCAATCAACGAGATCGATTTGCCGGACAACTTGTTTACAATCTTTGGCAGTGCTTTTCAGGGCTGTAAAAAAATTCAGTCTTTGACCATACCCGGCAAGGTCAGCTACCTGGGCGAGAGGGCGTTTGCAACCTGTACCGCGCTTGAGACTCTGGTATTTGAGGAAGGCGTTCGGTGCGTTAGCAAAAACAGCTTTTACTCTTGCTCATCTCTGACGGACGTTCGTTTTGCTTCTACGATCGACACAATTCAGTCGGAGGCGTTTCGCTACACGGCGGTTCAAAAAATCGTTTTGCCGGACGGACTGCGTGAATTGGGATCCTGCGCTTTTGGAAACTGTGAAAAGCTTACCGAGGTCCAAATGGGCAATAACCTTTCAAAGTTTAACATCAACGCATTTTTGGGTTGCAATTCGCTGACAAAGTTTGAAATCTCCAAGGACAATCCTTACTATAAGGTCAATGGAAGCTGCGTGATCGATATCGCGGCGAAATCTGCAGTAAAGGGCGTTGATCCGTCGGATATCCCCACTGACGGAAGCGTTACAAGCATTGGCGATTCGGCGTTTGAAGGTTGTCCTATGGAAAAGGTGGTCATTCCGGATTGTATTACCGTAATCGGTGCGAGCGCGTTTTCACGCAGTGCCGTTACCGAGTTGGTGCTCCCGGAAAGCTTGACCAGAATTGGAGAGTACGCGTTTGCAAGCAGTAACATTACCGAGTTGGTGCTCCCGGAAAGCTTGACCGTGATTGAGGAGGGGGCTTTTCAGATCTGTTGTTATTTGGTCAGCGTTGAATTTCCAAAAAGCAAGGTAGAACTTGAGGCAGGCGTATTTGGTGCTTGTTATGGATTGAAGGAGGTCGTCCTTCCT
This sequence comes from Eubacteriales bacterium, assembly GCA_045633385.1. Lineage (GTDB taxonomy): Bacteria > Bacillota > Clostridia > Oscillospirales > CAG-272 > UMGS1865. The sequence continues at coordinate 6,763 of JAZQYE010000152.1, forward strand.
GAGTATCTTACGGTCATTCCAAACTCAACGTTTGCATATTGCTGGAAATTGGAAAAGGTGGTGCTGCATTCCGCCATCACCGAAATCGGTGAATACGCATTTTATGGGTGCGACAAATTGAAGCAGCTTGAAGGCTTGCACGAAACGGCGCTCACAAAGATTGGGAATGACGCATTTAGGGAATGTTCGGCTTTGACAGAGGTGATCTTCCCACAAACGATGCAAACCATTGGAAGTAGTGCATTTTCGCACTGTGTCAAGCTTGCCCACATTTATATTCCCAAGCAGGTATCCGATATTGCGTACGGCGCCTTTGAGAATTGCCCGAATTTGGCAAACGTTGAAATTGAGGAGGGGAATGAAAACTATTGGGGAACGGGGAACTCCATCATTCACACCAAAATGCGCCGCTTGGTGTATGCACATGCAAGTGCTGTTCTTCCAAATGACGGCAGCGTGCAGTCTTTTGGCGAATACTCCTTCCATTGCACGGGGCTTGAAGAAGTGGTCATTCCCGCAACGATCAAACATTTCAGACTTTTCTCATTCGTGGATTGTAAAGATTTGAAAATGATCATTTTCCTTGGAACGATAGAAGAGTGGAACTCCATTACCAAAGAAGAGAGTTGCTTTGGATCCTCCATGATCGCTAATGTCATCGTCGTTCAGTGTAGCGACGGTGCGACCGAGGTGTACATAAACAGGAAAGACTTTGACGGGAAATAAGGGTAGATTTGTTTTTGATACTTTTTGAGAAAGGAGTTTGGATATGAAAAAAATTACGTTGCTTGTACTTTTGGTTGCGTTGTGTCTTTCTTTGTGCTCTTGCTTGAATATGCTAAAGGGGCTTTTGGAGTTGGAGATGACCACCGAGGAAGCAGAGGAAACCACGC
>JAZQYE010000153.1:0-4712 GCA_045633385.1 Eubacteriales bacterium
GACAATCGGCACATTTGCAGATGCGGTTATAGGAAATATCCTTTTTGACGCCGAACACAGCCTCTTCAAACTCGATGCTGACCGATGCGCCGATATCGTCCCCCTGCACAGGGCCGTTGCGACGGCGTGCACCGCCGCCAAAGCTGCCGCCGAACATACTGCCGAGAATATCGCCAAGGTCGCCAAAATCCCAAAATCCGCCGCCAAAGCCGCCAAAACCGCCAAAACCGCCGTCGCCGCCACCCATAGAAGGATCGAACGCCGCGTGACCGAACTGATCGTATTTTGCTTTTTTGTCGGCATCGGAAAGCACCTCGTACGCCTCGTTTGCCTCTTTGAATTTTTCCTCGGCTACCTTATCACCGGGATTGGCATCGGGGTGATACTGCTTTGCCAGCTTGTAATATGCCTTTTTAATGGTTCCGGCGTCGGCATTTTTGTCAACGCCCAAAACCTCGTAATAATCTCTCTTGTCTGCCATATGAACCCTTTCCTCTTGTGCGGTATCTGATCGATCCTTGCGCATTTTGGCAAATGCGTACGGATCGGTAAGATACACCTAACGGGAAAGGCGCATTGCGCCTTTCCCGAAGCATTATGATGCTGATTAGTTGTTGGAATTATCCTCGTAGTTTGCGTTGTAGTAGGTGCCGTCCTGACCCTGTGCGCCGCCGTTTGCGTTGGGATCTGCGCCCTCTTGTGCGCCTGCCTGTGCATAGAGTTTTTCGGAAATCTTATAGAAGGACTTTTCAACAGCCTCGGTGTCAGCCTTGATCGCGTCAACGTCGCCGCTCTTGATGGTCTCCTTCAGCTTTTCGATGGCACTCTTGACCTCTTCCGCATCTGCGGGATCTGCCTTATCACCCAGCTCGGTGAGTGTCTTTTCGCTCTGGAAGATAATGCTTTCTGCACGGTTCTTGACCTCAACAGCCTCTTTTGCCTTCTTATCCTCCTCGGCATACTTCTCCGCATCCTTAACGGCGCGGTCGATATCCTCTTGGCTCATGTTGGTGGAGGAGGTGATGGTGATGTGCTGCTCCTTACCCGTGCCCTTATCCTTTGCGGTAACGTTTACGATACCGTTTGCGTCGATATCAAAGGTGACCTCGATTTGAGGAATGCCGCGGGGAGCGGGCGTGATACCGTCGAGAATGAAGCGACCGAGCGTGGTGTTGTTTGCCGCCATTTCGCGCTCACCCTGCAGAACGTGGATCTCAACGGAGGTCTGGCCGTCTGCGGCGGTGGAATATACCTGGCTCTTCTTTACGGGAATGGTGGTGTTGCGATCGATGATGCGGTTGAATACGCCGCCCAAGGTCTCGATACCGAGGGACAGAGGCGTAACGTCGAGCAGGAGCAGATCCTTGACCTCGCCGCCGAGAACGCCGCCCTGAATTGCGGCACCGATTGCTACGCACTCATCGGGGTTGATGCCCTTGAAGGGATCCTTGCCGATGAACTTTTTAACTGCCTCCTGAACGGCGGGGATTCTGGTAGAACCACCAACGAGCAGAACCTTATCGATTTGGTTGACGGAAAGGCCTGCATCTGCAAGAGCCTTTTTGGTGGGAACCATGGTTCTTTCTACCAGGTCCGCGGTGATGCGGTCGAACTCTGCACGGGTCAGGGTTACCTCAAAGTGCAAGGGGCCTGCCGCGGTTGCGGTGATAAAGGGCAGGTTGATGGAGGTGGAAGCCATGCCGGAGAGCTCGATCTTTGCCTTTTCTGCGGCATCGCGCAATCTTTGCAGAACCATCTTATCCTTGCGCAGATCTACGCCATTTTCTCTTTGGAACTGATCTGCCATCCAATCGATGATGCGCTGGTCGAAGTCGTCACCGCCAAGGCGCGTGTCGCCGTTGGTTGCAAGAACCTCAAACACACCGTCGGAGATCTCGAGCAGAGTTACGTCGAAGGTACCGCCGCCAAGGTCGAATACCATGATCTTTTGGTTTGCTTCCTTATCCATGCCGTATGCAAGTGCTGCTGCGGTAGGCTCGTTGATGATACGCAGAACCTCAAGACCTGCGATCTTACCTGCATCCTTGGTTGCCTGACGCTGTGCGTCGGAGAAGTATGCGGGAACGGTGATGACCGCCTGGCTGACGCTGGTTCCGAGATAGCTCTCGGCATCTGCCTTCAGCTTTTGCAGGATCATTGCGGAAAACTCCTGAGGCGTGTAGTTCTTGTCGTCAATATTCTTTTTGTAGCCCGTACCCATCTCACGCTTGATGGAGATGATGGTGCGGTCGGGGTTGGTGATCGCCTGTCTCTTTGCGACCTGACCTACCATTCTTTCACCCGTCTTGGAAAATGCCACGACGGAGGGGGTGGTTCTTGCTCCCTCGGGATTGGGGATTACGATCGGCTCTGCGCCCTCGTAAACAGCAACGCAAGAGTTTGTTGTACCCAAGTCAATACCAATAATTTTTCCCATGATTCATTTCCTCCAAATTATAGAAAATCAAAATTTAAAACAAATTTCAGTCGGTCAGTTTGCAACCTTGACCATTGCATAGCGGATGACCTTGTCACCCTTTGCGTATCCCTTTTGGAAGACCTCTACGATCTCCCCTTCCCCATACTGTTCATCCTCCACGTGCATGACTGCATTGTGCAGGTTGGGGTCAAAGGTCTTGCATTCAATTTCGCTCACGCCCATTTTTACCATGGCATCGTCAAACGCCTTGACCGTCATTTCCAAGCCCTTGGTAACTGCCTCAAAGTTATCGGATTTGCTTGCGCGCTCCAAATTATCGAGAATGGGGAGCAAATTGGCAATGCAATCGCTGTACGCATCGGCGTACACCCCCTCCTTCTCCTTAACACTTCTTTTACGGAAGTTATCGTACTCTGCCATCATGCGCATATACTTGTCGTTGCAAGCATCGCACTCGGCAGTTTTTTCGTCCAGCTTTTTTTGCAGCTCTGCCATTTCGGCATCCTGTTTTTTCGCCTTCTTTTTATCAGCCTTGGGAGCTTCGGCTTTAACTTCCTCCTGCAGCTCCTCCTCAGCGTTTACCGTGGTTTTAGTTTCCTCCATCGGGTTCTCCTCCGTTTAATTGTTTATTGGCGTGTATCATATCGGAAATGTTTCCGCTCAACCCTTCCAGGGTTGCCAGCACCTTGGCGTAATCCATACGGCGCGGTCCCAGCACGCCGATTGCGCCAAGTGTTTTACCGTCCTTGACGATGGGCTTGAAGACCAATGCCGAATTGTTCATAACCTTGACCTGGCTCTCGGAGCCGATGAGCACGCTGATATCCTCGTTTTCGCTTTGCGAGACGAGATTGAGTATGTCCTCTTTTTTCTCGAGTGTTCCAAGCAAGCCTTGCAGCTGTGTGACGTCACTGTACTCGGGATATTGCAACAACCGATCGATACCGCTCACACGCATCTCGCCGCGATCCGACTCATTGAGCAGATCATAGGTGATCTTGATCGCATCGCGCATGATGTGGCTGTCGGTGCCCATTTCGGCTTCCATTCTCATCATAATGGGAAGCGTGATCTGCTCGGCGGAAAGCCCCGTCATGCCCTCGTTGAGCACGCGCGCAAGCTTGGAGACCGCCGCTTGGGTAAAATCGTGCGCATCGGAATGCAGGTGCTTGCTTTTGACGTTTCCATCGGAATCGACCGCCACCAAAATAAAGTGGTCGGGGGCAAGATAGATGGTCTCAAACTTTGCAATGCAGACCGAGTGGATCTTTGGCTTGATGGCAATGCCCGTGTAGTTGGTCATGGACGATGCCAGATTGGATGCCGCCAACAGGATCTGATCAAGCTCCCCCATTTTGGCACGCAACAATGCGTTGATCTGTGCGATCTCGTTTGTTGTCATGGCGTAGCGCTCGATGAGAGAATCAACGTAAAAGCGATAACCGAGCTCGCTGGGTACGCGACCTGCCGAGGCGTGCGGTTGTTCAAGGTATCCCATTTCCTCCAGCTCTGCCATTTCGTTACGAATAGTAGCAGAGGAGCAGTTGAACTGCTGATTTTGCAGGATATATTTGGAGCCGACCGGCTCGCCGCCCTCGATGTGCGCATCAACGATCGCTTTTAATATTTGCTTTTTTCTTTCTGTTAATCCGCGATTTTCGGAACTCAATGCCGATTTACCCCTTTCCTTTTCATTTTTGTCCGTTTTTAGCACTCTTTTTGACCGAGTGCTAAATCACGATATAAATTTACCACTTTTTTTGCCTTTTGTCAATGCTTTTTTTCAATTATCTTGTAAACATTTTGTTAACGCACTCTTTGAGTGCTAAAAAGAGAGCAATCAATGACCGTGCCATTGGTTGCTCTCCCCGATTTATATCACGTTAAGATTCAAAATTCATGCGGCTCTTTGTTTCGGCTGTGTAGAGTGCTTGCAGGATCAGTTGAATGACAAAGCAACCGATCAAAAAGCAAGCTATCTCCGCAAGGTAATACGTAACGACGAGAATCCACTCGACCGCCTTTGATGGAAGGCCGTAAAAGAAAACATCGTAGTACAATCTGCTCAAAATACGAATTACCGACGGAACAGCCGCACACAAAATGCAAAGTTTGGGAAACGGCTGTGCAAAGGTAAACACGCGCGTCAAGGGCAGGCTTGCATTCAGCATCTCTTCTCCCGACATGCCGGCATTCTCAAACGTAGGCGAATGCTTGAAGAAAAACTCACACAAAAGAACGACTCCAAACAGCTGCAATCCATCCAAAATAA
>JAZQYE010000154.1:0-4156 GCA_045633385.1 Eubacteriales bacterium
GCCTCGTTTACTTTTTGGACGTGGGGCAGGGGGATTGTACCCTGATCCGCACCGACGAGGGGGATATTTTGATCGATTGCGGCCCCGAATCCGCACAGGCGGCGCTGTGCCTGCACTTGGAGCAATTGGGCGTGCGTGAGCTTGCACTTGCCGTGTTCACACACCCCGACGAGGATCACATCGGCGGTGCCGACGGCGTGCTGATGCAGTTTCCCACCAAGGAGGTCTGGCTTCCCGACGTGGCGGCGGATAACGAGTCTGCCATGCGCATGGAGGAGGCGATCGAGCAAAGCGGTGCGCGGCGGCGAACCGTTACGGCAGGGGAGCTTTTACAGATTGGAAAGCTCCGTCTGACCGTCTTGTCACCCCTTGAGGAGTCGGAAACGGAGACCAACGAAAGCAGTATCGTCTTAAATGTCACCTGTGGCGAGGTGGGCATGATGTTTATGGGAGATGCAGGCGTCAAGGTAGAGCAAGCATTGCTCACAACCTACGGCGCATCGCACGTTCGGGCAACGCTTTACAAGGTGGGGCATCACGGCTCCTCGACCTCTAATTCCGAGGCGTGGCTCGCGGCGGTCGATCCCGACTACGCCGTGATCTGTAGCTCTGCCGATAACAGCTACGGGCATCCGCACGGCGCGATCATTCGGGCGTTGGAGGCAACGGGAGCCACCGTTTTGCAAACGGCAACCATGGGCGAGATCGTATTCGCCTGTGATGGAAATGCGCTGTACTTACTCCATGATACAACAACAAAAGAAAGAGGGAATCATAAATGAAGGTTTTGATTACGGGAGGCTCGCGCGGCATCGGCGCCGCGTGCGTTCGTGCGTTTTGCCAAAGGGGAGACGAGGTCGCCTTTGTCTGGCGCTCCAACCGTGCGGCGGCAGAGGCGCTTGCAGAGCAAACGGGCGCGCTCGCGTTTTGCGCCGATCTTTCCGATGCCGTAGAGGCGACGCGCGTCGTAGAGGAGGCAAGAATTGCGCTTGGCGGCTTGGACGTGCTGGTCAATAACGCGGGCATTGCGCAGATCAAGCTCTTTACCGACTTGAGCGACGAGGATTGGCGGCGCATGATCGGTACCAATCTCGACGCCGCGTTTTATACCTCTCGTGCGGCGGCAAAAACGATGATCGCACAGCACAGCGGAAAAATCGTCAACGTCGGCTCCATCTGGGGCAAAACGGGCGCATCCTGCGAGGTGCACTATTCAACGACCAAGGCAGGTATTCGCGGCATGACCATGGCACTTGCCAAGGAGCTCGGCCCCTCCGGCATTACCGTCAATTGCGTCGAGCCCGGCGTGATCGATACCGAAATGAACGCCTCTTTGGATGATGCCGCACGCGCAGAGCTGTGCGAGGCAACTCCGCTTTGCCGCATCGGATACGCCGATGAGGTCGCGGCGGCGGTCTGCTTTCTGGCATCTGACGCGGCATCCTTCATCACGGGGCAGATCCTCGGTGTTGACGGTGGACTTGCCATATAAGGAGCTCGTATGCAAAAAGCAACGCCAAAAACAAGAGTCGGTAAGCACCCTCTTCGCACCTGTCTGTTGATCCTGCTTGCATTCCTGCTTCTTGCAGGGGCGGGCTGGGGCGTTTGGTGGCGGCACGGGGATTGGCTCTTTTCCATCGAGAGACGTCTGCAACGCTACGACGCACCTGCCCTGACGCCCTTGCCGCGCGAGGACGGGGAGACCCGAAGCATGGAGGAATGGCTGGCAGACGAACGCGTTACGGTGAGTGCCTTGCTGATGCTCGTCAACGCGTCACACCCTCTGCCAAAGGGCTACACCGCCGACTTGACCGAATACAACGGCGCAAAAATGCACCCCTTGATGGTGGAGCAATACGTTGCGTTGCGTGACGACGTGCAAGCCACGACGGGCGTGCGCATTTACGTATCAAGCGATTACCGCACCGCCGAGGAGCAAGCGCAGATCCTTGCCGAAAGCAAGGAGGGAATTGCCGCACCCGTCGGATGCAGTGAGCACGAGGCAGGCTTAGCTCTTGACGTTTACGCACCGTACCGCGCAGGGGAGGAGTTTTTGCGTTCCCCCGCAGGGCGCGAGGTCAACCGCATTTGCGATGCATACGGCTTTGTCATTCGCTACGGGGAGGATAAGACCGAGGTCACGGGTATTTCTTACGAGCCGTGGCACCTGCGTTACGTGGGAGCACCGCACGCCAAGATCATGACCGAGAGCGGTCTTGCCTTGGAGGAATACGTCGCATACCTGACCCCCGAGGTCTGGTTTGCGCACGGCGATTATCGCATTCTGCGCACCGCCGCCCAAAAGCTGACACTGCCAACCGCGTGGAGCTCTTGCCATATCTCACCCGATAATACGGGGTATTACATTGTAACGATTAAGCTATAAGGAAGACGGTGAAATGAGATTTACTATGTTGATTCTCGCCGGCCTGTCCATAATCTACGGGATTGCAGGGCTTCCAATGATGTACCAAAAGGGCCTCGGCTATTTCATCTATGCTTTGGTGATAGAGGGGGCGCTGCTTTTTGGCTTTTGCCTTTGCAGAAAAAAGTATTATACGCCGGAGAGAAAAAAGGTTGAAGAGGAAAAAAGAAGGCTCAAACAAGAGAGGCAGGAAAGCTTAAAAAAGCAAAGAGCTGCTGTCAGGGCAGCTCAGGAATTGCAAAAAAAGAAGCGTACCACCATTGTTACAACCTGCATTCTGGATGCTTCCAAAGCCAAGCATTACAAAATGTCGAGTGTGATTTTTCGTGCCACGGTAGGTGGCTTGTTCGCAGGGCAGGCCGGTGGTTTGATAGGCGGTCTTAGCGCAAAAAAACACGGTGTTATATTTTTGGTGCAATATGAGGATGGGCACATAGAGGAACGAGAAGCGTACCCCGGTACATCGCAATATAATTTGTATATGTTTTATTTGGATCGAAAAGTGTAAATCGATAAATGTTATAAATATTGTAAAAAAATTTCAAAAAGCTATTGACAAACCCTTGCAAAATATGCTATAATAATATGCCGCTTGAAAAAGGCTCTTTTAAGTGCGTCCAAAAACGCCGCCTTCCTATCAGCGAGTCTATCAGAAAGAGAGGTGCTTTTCGTGTTTGCAGTTATCGAAACCGGCGGAAAGCAGTACAAAGTAATCGAGCAGGACATTATTTTTGTTGAAAAGCTCGACGTTAACGAAGGAGACGAAATCGTTTTCGACAGCGTTAAGGCATTGTCCAATGACAACGGCTTTAAGGTTGGTGCTCCCAACGTAGACGGTGCCAAGGTTACTGCCAAGGTTCTTAAAAACGGTAAGAACAAGAAGATCTACGTTATGAAGTACAAGCCGAAGAAGAACGAGAAGAAGAAGATCGGCCACAGACAGCCGTTCACCAAGGTTCAGATCATTAAGATCGAGGGCTGATTTTTCGGTCAAGGGACATGACAAAAATCGTGTTTTTCAGAAGTGGTGGAGTATTCTACGGCTTTGAAGAGCAAGGGCACACAGGCTATGCCGAGGCAGGCGACGACATTTTATGTGCCGCCATCTCGTCTATGACAATGCTTCTCATCAATACCATCGAGGTTGCATACGCTTCAAGCGTTGACTACGACGTCAACGAGGGCGCGACAAAGATCACGGTAAGAGCCAAAGCGGCACTTCCCGAGTTCGAGTCGGACGATTACAAGCGTTATGCGGTTTCGGGCATTATGATGGGTTACTACTGTCAGCTTGGTGATATGCTCGAGGAGTATGCGGATTATCTGGACGTTTCGGTCGTAGATAAGCCGTACGAGGAATGATCTCACCAAAACCCAACGATCCGCAAGGATCAAACAAAAAATTGGAGGATAAGAATGATGTTAAAGCTCAGTTTACAGTTCTTTGCTCATAAGAAGGGTGTCGGTTCTACCAAGAACGGTCGTGACAGTGAGTCCAAGCGTCTTGGCGTTAAGAAAGCAGACGGTCAGCCCGTTGTTGCCGGCAATATCATCATCAGACAAAGAGGCTCCGCAGTTTGCGCAGGCGAAAACGTAGGCGTAGGCAAGGATTACACTCTGTACGCTCTGATCGACGGTAAGGTTAAGTTCGAGCAAAAGACCAAGTCTCAGAAGAAGGTCAGCGTTTACGCCGACTAATCCATTCTGACAGAATATACGGCGCAGGTGCCA
>JAZQYE010000155.1:0-5095 GCA_045633385.1 Eubacteriales bacterium
AGAAAGGAATTAAAATTATGGCTATTAAGAACTTTGTACCTACCGTTTGGAGCGAAAACCTCTATCAGGAGCTTGACAAAAAGTACGTTGCGGTTGCAAACTGTAACCGCGAATTTGAGGGTGACATCCGCGAGCGCGGCAACATCGTAAAGATCTGCGGCATCAACGACGTAACCGTTTCCGAGTACACCAAGAACGCAAACATGAGCGCGCCTGCCGCACTCTCCGACAGCGTTCGTGAATTGGTGATCGACCAGGCAAAGTACTTCAACTTCCAGATCGATGACATCGACCGTGCACAATCCTCTCCCAAGCTGATGGAGGCTGCCATGAAGAACGCCGCCTCTGCCCTTGCCAACGATGCCGACAGCTACGTATTCGGCTTGCACTCTCATGCAGGCAAAACCATTTCCTGCGATGCCGTTACGCCCGACAATATCATTGATCTTTTGATCGATGCAAGAACCGCTTTGTTCGAGGGCAACGTTTCCGATCCCTCCGACATCGTCATCGAGGTATCTCCCGAGATCGCAGGCATGATCCTCAAGGCAAAGGTTCAGCTCTCTACCGACAATACCGACGCCTTGGAGAATGGCTGTATCGGCGCGATCGGCGGATGCAAGATCTTCGTCTCCGGCAACGTCGTAAAGGTTGAGGGTGACACCGGATATATTCACAAGTGCTTTGCACGCACCAAGCGCGCCATCGCGTTTGCCGAGCAGCTCTCCGAGATCGACGCTTACCGTCCCGAGCTCCGCTTTGCTGATGCGGTCAAGGGTCTGCACCTGTACGGCGCAAAGGTGGTTTACCCCACCGAAATGGTGCTCTTGAACCTCAACGTTGCGGATAACTGATAAAGGGCGTGACGATGACCTATCAGGACGTTTTAAACAGCGCAGCGCTTGCCGTATGTGAGGATGCAAGCAAGCCCGACAGCATTGCGGACTACACGGAGCGTGCCCCGTACCTTTTGGCAAGCTTTGTTACGCGCTACGCTGACACCGACCGCCTTTACCGCGCGGCACACAAGATACCTGCGGTTGAAATTTCGACCGATGCCATTTGCGTTTCTTTGAGCGATAAATTTGCTTTGAGCGACGTGTTTGTGCCCGCCGCCGTCAGTTATCTTGCCTCCCAGCTCACGATCGATGAAAACGAAGAAATGAGCGATCGCTTTTTTGACCGCTACATCGATATGATCCTCTCGATCAAGCAGGAGCTTCCCTACGTTTGCGAGAGCACCGCCGATCGTTACGGAGTGATCTGACAAATTTTCAGCGGAGGAGAGCTCCTCTCCTCCGCACTTACAAAAGGAGCTGAGGCATTTTGCCTCAGCTCCCAACGTCTTATTCAATTGCTTCTCTGATGATGCGATCATTCCCCGCCCCGTAGCGCACACTTCGAATACGTCCGGTCGTGCGATCGATCAGAATCACGTCCAAAAGGCTGTCGCTGACAGTCCCCGCTACGCGCGGATCGGGACTGCCGCCGTTGTTATTCCTGACGGAATCGGTATGGATTTCGCACGCGGCACATCCGGTGGGAGATAAAAACAAATCGTCAACGTGACCGTGACCGCAAAGATTGAGGATCACGTTTCCTCCTTCAACCCCTGAAAAATCAACGTCCACGTCAAAGCCATTCTCCTCACTGTGAATGCAGAACGTCTCCCGTTTGTGATAAGCCTCGATCAAGCGTGAAAACACCACTGCTTTTGGAAAACACCATTTTAACTGCGGATAGATCGGCGTGTGACCGATCACGATTGCTTGATAGTCGGCAGGAATAGCGCCCAGCTGTCGCGCAAACCACTCTACCTGAGTCTTGCTGATATCCACCGCACATTGCCACACACCGTGCTCATCAACGTAAGGCGTTAAAAGCTCATTGGTGTCCAGAATGATGTAGCGCAAGCGGTGTTCCGGGGCGTCAAAATAGTAATACGTTTTGCCTTCCTCACCAATAACGCGATCCTTTTGTGCCGCAAAGATCAGTCGGTAGATCTCGTCATTACTTTTGCAACAGCCCTCATCGGTATATTCCAGCATCTTCCCTGCGGCATCGTGATTGCCGCGCACCACGTAAGGCTTTGCAAATGAATAAGCATTTGCAAAATAGGCGAGATCCTCTTCGATAAGCTGCTCATCGACCCATGCGCTGACGGTATCACCGCCGTAAATCACCTTTTTGACCTCGGTATTTTCCAAGATCGAGCGGATGATGGGCACCGATGCCATACTGTTTTGGCGCACGTGGGCATCTGCAAAAAATACAAACGACTCGCATTGGCTCATTTCGCGCATCAAAGCGCGCACTTTTGCATTTTTCTCTTTGACGTGCGCCTCATAATGAGATGGCAAGACCTCCCATGCCGATTTTGGCATGAGAGGCTCGTGATATGGCTGATACATATAAGGAGGAAGCCGCTCCTCCCTGGCTTTTTGCTGTAAAAGTTCACACTTTTTCATCGTTTTTACTCCCTTGCGCAGTTGCGATCTCAAAGGCTATGCTTGCAAAGACTTCATCGCTCCGCGGATCTCGCTGATGGAATAGCCGTAGCGCGAAAGTCCTGCCACCATGCGGCGGCGGTCGTCGGCATCGTTCGGCACTCCGCCGTAGTGCTTTTGGATCAACGTGGCGCAGTTTTGTGCAAAATCGATCTCTGCCAACAGTGTGGGAAGCTCGCGCATAGCATCGGCGGCAAAGCCTCGACTCCAAAGGTGCGTGCTGATCCGTTTTGCGCCCCACAGCTTACGCAGGCACTTTTCTACCTCTCGTTGCAGGTCGCGCTCCTCATCGATCAATCCCTTTTGTGCCAACAGCTCCGCCGCCTTGATCGACACCTCGCGTGTATATCCGCGTTGCATCAGCTTGCGTGAGAGCATTTGCACCGAATTGGAACCGTAGGAAAGCAGATTTTCGCCGCTTCGCAGAGCGCGGCAAAGCTGTGCCGCCTCCTCCAAGCGTTCGTAAAACGCCTCGCTGATCCTTCCCCTTTGCGGCTTTAGCTCGCAGTATTGCTCGGTCGTCAGAACCAGGTTTTTATACTCGCGGTGCTCGCCGTCCTCTATCAGGAGCTGTAACAGCATTTCGGCGCCTTCACTTTGCGCACGCAGGGTGCGCACGGTAATGGTCAGCAACGAATCCTCATCGGGAGCTTGTACTGCTTCATTCGTCATCCTCGTCGCCACCGCCGAGGCGCAGGTCAAATTCATCGTCGTCATCCTCGTCATCTACTTCAAAATCCTGATCCATGGTCATTTTGGCTTCCTCGCTCATGCGGCGAACCTTTTCTTCTATCTCGCTCATCATTTCGGGGTTGCCCTCGATCAGCTTGCGGATATTCTCCTTACCCTGTCCGATTCTCTCGCCGTTGTAGGAGAACCAGGAACCGCTCTTTTTGATGATATCGAGCGCGATTGCAAAATCGAGGATCTCGCCCGAAAGAGAGATGCCCTTGCCGTATAGAATATCAAACTCTGCCACACGGAAGGGGGGCGCGACCTTGTTTTTGACGATCTTACATTTTACGTGGTTGCCGTAAACGTCGTTGCCGTCCTTGAGCTGCTCGGTCTTGCGGATATCGATACGAACCGATGCGAAGAACTTGAGCGCGCGGCCGCCGGGCGTGGTTTCGGGGTTGCCGTAGATAACGCCAACCTTTTCGCGGATCTGGTTGATAAAGATGACCACGCAATTGCTTTTGGAAATAACGCCGGAGAGCTTGCGCATTGCCTGCGACATCATTCTTGCCTGCACGCCGACCATAGATTGCCCCATGTCGCCCTCGATCTCCTGGCGCGGAACGAGTGCCGCTACCGAGTCGATAACGATGGCGTCAACCGCACCGGAGCGTGCCAGCGCCTCGCAGATCTCCAACGCGTCCTCGCCGCAATCGGGCTGAGAGACCAACAGCTCGTTGATATCTACGCCCAACGACTTTGCGTAAACGGGGTCGAGCGCGTGCTCGGCATCGATAAACGCGGCAGTACCGCCGATTTTTTGCACCTCTGACAAAATATGCAATGCAACCGTGGTCTTACCCGAGGATTCGGGGCCAAAGATCTCAATGATTCTTCCGCGCGGAACACCGCCGATACCAAGTGCAAAATCGAGAGACAGCGAGCCTGTGTGAATGGCTTGGATCTCCATGTGCGAATTTTCGCCCAGCTTCATAATAGAGCCTGCGCCAAAATCGCGCTCGATCTGCGTCATTGCGGTCTTTAACGCTTGCTTTCTGCCTGCCTCGTCAAGCCCCATGGGAACGGATGATTTTGTCTTTTTAGTTGATGCCATTGCGTTACTTCCTTTCCTTGCGCCAAAAGCGGCGCATTTTCCTGTTTTGGAATTTCATTGCTCTTATTATACATCACTTTTTGGCATTTGTCAAGTCCTTTTGCAAATATATTTTTCCGTTTTTGGCATTTTATTTGGCATTCTTCGTTTTTTAGGTCTTTTCTTGCGCTCCAAATTCCGAAATTGGAATTCTTTTGCGGCGGCGCGAAAAAATCTCAAGCATTTTTAAATCGCATCTTGCTTTTTGCCCGTTTTCATGTTATAATAAGGTAATATCCAAAAAAGGAGATTTATGCTATGACAAAACGATTTGGCGTTATGCTTGATATGTCAAGAAACGCGGTGATGAAGCCCGAGGAGGTCAAGCGCATGGCGGCGCTTTTGCATTCCCTTGGCTACAATATGATCCAGCTTTATACCGAGGACACCTACGAGGTGGAGGGTGAGCCTTACTTTGGCTATTTGCGCGGCAGATACTCCAAGGACGAGCTGCGCGACATCGTCTCTTACTGTAGCTCCATTGGCGTGGAGGTCATTCCCTGCATTCAAACGCTGGCGCACCTCAATCAGATCTTTCATTGGAGCACCTACCGCGAGATCCGCGATGCGGACGACATTTTGATGGTGGGCGAGGAGCGCACCTACGAGCTGATCGAGCGCATGATCAAATCCCTGCGCGAGTGCTTTACCACCGATATCATTCACGTGGGTATGGACGAGGCGCACATGCTCGGCCTTGGAAAATATCTCGAAAAGAACGGCTTCCGCAATCGCTTTGATATCATTCACGAGCATTTGG
>JAZQYE010000156.1:0-13287 GCA_045633385.1 Eubacteriales bacterium
CCCCGGGACCGTCAACGGTACCGAGGCTCTGGATGGAGTGAACGAAGCCTGTCCACTGTAAGTGATTCATATTCAACTTAGTGATACTCAGGCAGCCAACCCTTGTGTGCTTCAATGAGGTCGTCACACATTGCAACGATGTCGTCGATGGACAGCTCGGAGGAAGTGTGGGGGTCCATCATTGCGGCCTGGTAGATGTGTTCCTTCTTCTTTGTTACGGCAGCCTCGATGGTGAGGAGCTGAACGTTGATGTTTGTCATGTTCATTGCCGCAAGCTGGGGAGGAAGTGCAGGCTGCCGGCAGGGCTCGATGCCGTACTTGCTGACCATACAGGAAACCTCAACGCAGGCTTCATCGGGAAGGTTGGGGATCAGGCCGTTGTTGATGACGTTACCGCCGATCTTGTAGGGAACGTTGGTCCAGATTGCTTCCATAATGCGGGAGGCGTACTCGTTAGAACGGGTGTGCTGTACGTTGCCGCCGTTCATGATCTCCTCCTTTTGCTTTTGCCATCTTGCGATCTGATTGATGCAACGGCGCGGATACTCGTCCAACGGAATGTTGTACTTTTCGATCAGATCGGGGCGATTGGGCTTGATATAGAAGGGATTGTACTCTGCGTTGTGCTCGCTACTCTCGGTGCAGTAGTAGCCAAGCTTATTGATGTAGTCAAAGCGTACCATGTCGTCAAACTTTTCGGTTGCGTTTTTGATCTTTGCACGGCGGCGGATCTCGGGGTAGAGGTCGTTGCCGTCCTTGTCATAGATCTCCAACAGCCAAGCCATGTGGTTGATACCTGCGATCTTGGTTTGGCAGCCCTCCAGCTTGTCAAGCATATCTGCATGGCGGAGTACACTGCGTGCGCAAACCTGAACGCTGTGGCAAAGACCAACAGTTTTTACGTTGGTGTAGCGTTGCATATAACCCGAAATAATTGCCATAGGGTTGGTGTAGTTGAGCAGCCATGCGTTGGGGCAGACCTCCTCAATATCCTCGGCAAAGCCCTTCATAACGTGAATGGTACGCATACCGCGCATAATGCCGCCAATACCGAGCGTATCGGCAATGGTCTGGCGAATGCCGTACTTTTTCGGGATCTCAAAGTCGATAATGGTGCAGGGATCGTAAAGACCGACCTGAATGGCATTGACAACGAAATCGGCACCACGCAAAGCGTCCTTTCTTTGCTCTACGCCAAGATATTTCTTAACCGTTGCACGACCCTCGTTGATATGGTTATTCATTGCCTCGATCATAAGGTAGGATTCCTCCAATCGAACGGGGTCAATGTCGTAAAGTGCGATTTCTACGTCGTGGAATGCGTCACACATCATTGTGTCGCCAAGGACGTTTTTGGAGAAAACGGAGCTTCCCGCGCCCATAAAAGTAACTTTCATATCAGTAAATCCTTTCGCTTTGAAAATATAGGACGGACATCGTATCTGTCCCCTAATAATATTATACTGTTTTTTTTCAAAAAAACCATTGCATTATGTAACATAAATATGGTATAATGTAACTAAAAGCAAGAGAGGAGAATGCAAATGAAGGATCTTGTATTGGTCAATCGTCATTTTCATGATTTAAATCCCTTGATCGTGGGGGAGGAGCATTGTGAACCGGGACATCATTACGGCCCCTCGGTACGCAACTATACCTTGATCCATTTTGTGGTAACGGGGGAGGGGACGTTTACACGCGGAGGCGTGACCTATCACCTTGGCGCCGGGGAGGCGTTTATCATTCGCCCAAACGAGGTCACCACCTACGTAGCCGACGAAAAGAATCCTTGGTATTATCAATGGGTGGGCTTTGACGGCGCGCTGACAGCCAATTTTGAAGGTCTGCCGCCCGTGGTGCACTATTCGCAAAATTGGGTGGAGAAGATGCTGGAGGCTTACGAAAACGACGGAATGTATGAGTATCACATTGCGGCACTGCTGTTTGAAATGTGCACGGAGTTTTTTGCCGATCAAAAGCCGCAAAACCACTACGTGCGCCGCGTAAAAAACTACATCAATACGCTTTATATGCAACACATTCGGGTAGAGGAGATTGCGGATAAGATGAATTTGGATCGCCGCTATCTTTCCCGACTGTTTAAGGAGAAAACGGGCTTGAGTGTGCAAGAGTATTTGATCGCGGTGCGCATGAACGAGGCAAAAAAGCATTTGGAGAGCGGTGCGTCCGTGGCGCGTGCGGCACAGCTTGCAGGATACGAGGACGTATGCAATTTTTCCAAAATGTTTAAGCGAACCTTTGGCGTCAGCCCCGGAAATTGGAAAAAGAGGATTCCGTAAAGATGCGGAATCCTCTTTCAATTTTGCTTTTGCACACTCTTATACTCGTCGTAGTAACGGTAATAGGGGCAGGATTGATGCTTTTGCGTCAAAAAGCGAACCATTTCGTCCTCGTCCAAATTCATCTGACAGGTGTAGGTATCCCAATCCTCGTCGTAATCGTAAAATACGCAATCGTCACAGCTTGATGCGCGCTTTTTTTGTTCTGACACTCCAAACACCTCCGTTCGCATTCATTTTATCATAAGGAGGAAGGATTGTCAATTCGTTTTTTGCAAAAAATGCCGCAAAAGTGTAAAAAAATTCAAAATATGCATTGACAAGTGCAAAAAAGCATGCTATACTGTAAGAGACCTAAATATGGTAACGTTTTATCGGTAAAAGGATAGAGGCGCAGAATTTATGAGTCGCACGGTCGTATCCCGGAAAAGGGAACGTGTAAAAGGAAATTCTGCCGAAGCCGAGCCAAATTTTCCGTTGGCTTGCGCTGGGGGATGCGGAAATACCGCATTCACTGTCACGGTTGTGGGGAGCTATCAATAAATGCGACAGTAGATTTGCCGTATTTGTTTGCGTAGCGCCTGCTGCGCTTTTTCTTTTTTCTCGTAAGGCGTGCCAAATAAAGAAAGGAAAAAATTATGTCAAAAGTACAAAAAATCACATTGGCAGTTGCCGCTCTCGTGATCGTCGTGTTACTGGTTGTAGCGGGTGTTACCGGCGGCGCCATGAACGAGGTCGCTTGTATCGACTGTCACGCAACCGGTCTTGTTGACGGTGCAGAGTGCGAGACCTGCGGCGGTTCCGCACAGGTTCGCGGTAACTTCTGGGCGCTCATTCCTCCTATCATTGCAATCGGCCTTGCGCTGATCACAAAAGAGGTGTACAGCTCCTTGTTCATCGGTATTGTTTCCGGTGCACTGCTTTACACCAACTTTAACCCCATTGCCACGGTGGATGCCGCACTCACCGAGGCACTCATTCCCGCTGTCAGCGATACGGCAGGTATCTTTATCTTCTTGGTTGAGCTTGGCATTCTTGTTGCCATGATCAATAAAGCAGGTGGATCTGCGGCGTTTGGTAAGTGGGCACAAACCCACATCAAAACCCGTGTAGGTGCCATTCTTGCCACCTTCGTTCTGGGCGTTCTGATCTTCATCGACGACTATTTCAACTGCTTGACCGTTGGTTCTGTTATGCGTCCCGTAACCGATGCGCACAAGATTTCTCGTGCAAAGCTTGCTTACCTCATCGATGCAACCGCCGCTCCTATTTGTATGATCGCACCGATCTCCAGCTGGGCAGCTGCAGTTTCGCAGTATGCAGAGGATGGAAAGGGCTTAGAGCTTTTCATCTCTGCAATTCCGTTCAACTTCTATTCGCTCCTGACCTTCGTATTCGTTATCGGTCTTGCCGTAATGGGCTTTGACTACGGTTCTATGAGAACCCATGAGTTCAACGCCATCAACAACGGCGACCTGTTCACCTCCGGTGACAGAGCAAAGGAGGAAGAGGCTGTCACTACCGAAAAGGGCAGAATCATTGACCTGATCTTCCCGATCGCAATTTTGATCGTTGTTTCTGTATTTGCACTCGTTTACAACGGCGGCATTTTGGATGGCGTTGATTTCATCACCGCATTCTCCGATACCGATGCAACCGTAGCACTGCCTTGGGGCGGATTGATCACGCTTGTCATCTCGATGATCTACTACTCGCTCCGCCGCTCCATGACCATGAAGGAAATGATGGATGCGATTCCCGCAGGCTTTATTGCAATGGTTCCCGCAATCTTGATTTTGACCTTTGCAACCGCACTCAAGAACATCACCTCTCTTATGGGTGCTAAGTACTTTGTAGCAGACCTGATGAACAGCGCAGCCGCAGGCCTTAGCCTGTTCTTGCCCGCAATCATCTTCCTTGTTGCTTGCGTATTGGCATTTGCTACCGGTACCTCTTGGGGAACCTTTGGTATCCTGATTCCCATCGTTACCTACATGTTTGCCCCCGGCGATCCCATCCTCATCATCAGTATGTCTGCTTGCTTGGCAGGTGCGGTTTGCGGTGACCACTGCTCGCCCATCTCCGATACCACCATCATGTCCTCCGCAGGCGCAGGATGCAATCATATCAACCACGTTTCCACGCAGATGCCTTACGCAATTACCGTTGCAGGTATCTCCTTCGTGATGTTTATTCTTGCAGGTCTTATCCAAAATGCATGGATCTGCCTGCCCATCGGCGTTGTATTGACCATTGCAACTCTGTTCGTGATCAAGATGATCGCAAGCAAGAAGAGCGCAAAGGCAAATTAAATTTAAACGTTCTAAAAAAGGGACTGCCCCGTACCTGAGGCAGTCCCGATTTTTTATGCATTGATCATTGCATTTCTTCAATGTGATAGATGTAATCCAACGAACGCAGGGCTTCGATGATCTGACTGTGCGTTTTGTACTTTTTCAGTTCTTCGCTGCTGATGGAAATGGCAATGGAGTAAACGCTGAGTCCCGAATGCTGATAGGCGGTGTTGGCTTCAATATCGTCAATCTTCATGCCAAGCTCACGAATGGTAGTAACAAAGTTTTGCAGGTAAGCAATGTTTTTCAGCTCCAAGTGCACCTCAAAGTGGTTGGAACGATTTTTGAAATAACGCTCCATGCGCGGAAAGATCGAAAGACTGCACAGCAGGGCAAGATAGGAAACAAGCGTTACCGTGTAAAAGCCTGCACCAATGCAAAGTCCCAGTACGGCACTCGCCCAAAGCGCCACCGACGTGGTCAATCCTTTGATTTGATTGCGTGAGCTGTAAAGGATCGAGTTGACGGTGATAATGGAAATGGATACGATGCTTGCGGCAGAAAGAAGATAGATTTTGCTCTCACTTCCGTTCAATAAGTACAAATCCAAAAGCATGGCGGCAGTTGTGGCAAGAGAAACGACCATAAAGGTGCGCAAGCCTGCGGCGTGACGCTTTGTAGAGCGTTCGTAGCCGAGAACGGCAGATAAGACAAGGGAAATGACAATGCGTAAAATAACGGTGTAAATATTGAGCTGTGCAGCCCATTCTCCCAAAAGGGATGTGATCGGATCAGTCATGATAAATTCTCCTTTATTTTTTGCCGTGCCAATGCCGCACGTTGGGGCGTGTGTTGATATAGTGTTCCTCTGCCGCCTCGGTAAATGCTTGCTCGTTTTCCTCGTGAAATGCCGTAACGGGAGGGATCTGCTGTTGAATTTTTTGAATGCGCTCGATCAAAAGCTCTACCTCCGTTTTCGGTGTTCCGGTGGGGTGAAGAGGCTCCACGGGCGCAAGATCCTCCAATTTATCAGAGTAAGAGCCGGAGCAATACAACGAAAGCTTGGCGCAGGCAGGGCCTACCAGCTCGTAAAGAATGGAAGAGGAGAGGATCACGGTTTCAAGCGCGATTCCCATTTCACCGCCGAGTGCACGCGCTCCCATTGCCGCTAAAGGAATGGCAACGCCTGCTTGCGGAATGAGCGCAAGACCTAAAAAATTGCGAATCTTTTTGGACTTGCGCGCACCGAGCGAGCCCAAAAACGCACCAAGATATTTTCCAAGAATGCGAACGGCAAAATAAAGCAATCCCACCACAATCAGGGGAACTGCACCAATCGATCCAACCGACGAAAAGAGTGCATCCAAACGGAAATTGACGCTGGAGCGGACAAAAAACAGCAGTAAGATTGGTGGGCTGAAGTAATTGAGCTGCTTGAAGAGCTTGTCGTCACCCGAAACGTTGATGTAAACCGTTCCCATAGACATACAACCAAGCAAGGGGGAAATATCCAAAAGCGCGCATATCCCGCAAAAAGCAAATAAAAGTGCGATAGAAATGATCAAGCGGTTATCGGTCGAGCGTTTTTTGGGCATCAACAGCTTCATAAATACGCCAAATACGCCGCCAAGCACCAAAACGCCAAGATTGGAAAGGAGCGGGAGGAGGACATTTGAAACCGATATCGTTTCACCGCTGCTCAATGCGACCGCTACCGAAATGGCAACGCCGTAGGCAAGCAGGGCAACAATGTTATCCAACGCCACCACCTGCAACAGTGTATTTACAAAGTCGCCCTTGGCACCCGTTTGCCGTATGGTCATCATGGTAGAGGCAGGGGCGGTTGCGGCTGCAAGAGCAGAAAGCACAATCGAAAATCCAAGACGGAGTCCCAGCACCGTGTACGAAAGCACAAATATCAGCAGGGAAGCCATGCAAGCCTCCAGCAGTGTGATCAACAAAACCTTCCAACCGTTCTTTTTTAAAATCGATACCTTAAAAAATTCGCCGGTGGTAAAGGCAATCAGTGCCAGCGCAATATCGGAGAGAAAATCCATGCCCTCTACAACTCTCATGGGGATCAGATCCAGGCAATAAGGCCCGATCAGAATGCCTGCCAAAATATACGCTGTTACGTTTGGGAGCTTTAGCAGCTTTGTCAGTCGCGTCATAAAAAAGCCGAAAAAGAGCATACAGGCAATAGAAATGATCGCCGATGCGGTGGGAGAAAGGGAGTTGAAAAGCGTATGAAGCTGAGATAACACAAACGGACTCCTTTCTAAAAAAGATAGACCCTATTATAGCACCGAAAAAAAGAAAAGTCAAGGTCAAACAATAAAAAAAGCAGGAAATATCAAAAAATGGAAAAGTGTCACCTCTGATGTGAAAGATCGCCACTTTGGCACTCAATCTTTATATTTTTGATATGGCTATTGACTTTTAACGTCTTTTGG
This sequence comes from Eubacteriales bacterium, assembly GCA_045633385.1. GTDB lineage: Bacteria > Bacillota > Clostridia > Oscillospirales > CAG-272 > UMGS1865. The sequence goes on from JAZQYE010000156.1 coordinate 7,048, forward strand.
TGTATAATATGAGGGATTTTTTAAGGAGATGCAAAATGGAAACCTTTATTTCAACCTTAAACCAAACGCTGTATTTGTTTTTGATGATCGTCATCGGCTTTTTGCTGGCAAAAATGAAATGGCTCCCCAAGGGAGCGGACAGCGTGCTTGCCAAATTGGAAAACATGATCTTTATTCCCGCGCTGGTTATGGGAACCTTTATGAAGGATTTTACCGTGGCACGCCTTTCGCAGGTTGGGGGATTGTTTTTGTTCAGCTTCTTTCTGATGATCTTTATTTTGCCCGTTGCCATTCTTTTGCCGCGCGTTTTGAGCCGCGAGCCGTTTACGCGCAACGTTTTTACATACGGTTTGGCTTTTGCTAACTTTGGATATATGGGAAACTCGGTCGTGCAAGCGTTGTTTCCCGATTATTTCAGCGATTATTTGGTTTTCACTCTGCCGCTGTATATCCTGATCTACGTATGGGCTGTGCCGTCACTTTTGATGAGCGATCAAAAAACAACGCTTTCGCAAAAGCTGAAAAACTGCATCAATCCCATGATGGTGGCAATGCTGATCGGTATGATCATCGGTTTGTTAAAAACGCCGTTTCCGCAATTGCAAATCCCCAAGTTTTTGGATACCTCGATCACGGCACTTGGAAACTGTATGTCACCGCTTGCCATGATTCTAACGGGTATTACCGTAGCGCAGATCAATCTCAAAAAGACCTTTTCCAACGTATCGATCTATGCCATTACCGCCATTCGTTTGGTAATCATTCCGCTGATCTTTGTGGGTATCTTTCAACTCTTGCCGCTTCCCACGCTGTTTGAGGTGTGCGCGGTATGTGCGGTCTCCATGCCCTTGGGGCTCAATACCGTGGTCATTCCGAGCGCGTACGGAAAGGATACCTCCGTAGCGGCAGGTATGGCGCTTATCTCGCACCTGCTTTCCTGCATTACCATTCCAATCATCTTTATGTTAATGTAAATAAAAACGGTGTTCCGTGCGTATTTTCGCACGGAACACCGTTTTTATCATTTGTTTTATTGTTGATAGGGGTGATTTGCCGCGGATTCACGCATTGCTTCCATCACCTCGCGCGGACGCTTGGAGTTAAAGATCGCAGAGCCTGCAACAATGATATTGGCACCTGCCTCAGTAGCAAGATGTACGTTTTCTGCTTTCAATCCGCCGTCAACCTCAATGTCAAGCTTCAAGCCCATGCTGTCCGCATAGCGGCGCACGGTGCGTACCTTTTCCAAGGTCTCGGGAATCAAAGCCTGACCGCCAAAGCCGGGCACGACCGTCATGATCAGCGCCATATCAATGCTTGCAAGATAGGGGATCAGATTTTCTACCGGCGTAGCGGGGGAGATTGCCAAAGCACAACGTACCTCGCGGGAGCGAATGTAAGCGAGTACCTCGGCGGCGTTTTGACAGCTTTCCAAATGAATGGTAATAATATCTGCGCCTGCCTTTACAAAATCGTCGATGTAGCGCATAGGATCGTTGATCATCAAATGCACGTCAAAGATCAGCTTGCTGTACGGACGCAAAGCCGCAATTACGGGCGCGCCAAAGCTGATGTTTGGAACGAATGCGCCGTCCATAACATCCAAGTGCAGGTAGTTTGCGCCTGCATCTGCAATTCGCTTGACGTCGGTTGCCAGATTTGCAAAATCTGCAGCCAAAAGAGAGGGAGCAATATAAATCATAAGGAATCCTTTCTAACAAAAATCATTGACGAACGAAGAAGAATTTTGTCAAAACTCGGGGTGCTGTCATATCCTATTATAGAAAATTCGCATCAGGCGCACGAAAGGGAACTTAAAAGAAAGGGAAGTAGGCTTTTTTACGTTCGTGGTGCAGGTTGCTTTTCAATCGCGAAAAAGGATGCAAACGGCATGCGTGGCAATGCCGAGCTTTTCGCCGGTAAAGCCGAGTTTTTCCTCGGTGGTAGCCTTTACGCTGATGCAGTCAACGGGAAGGTCGAGCGCGTTTGCAATGTTTTGACGCATTGCAGGAATGTGGGGTGCAAGCTTGGGGGCTTGCGCAATGACCGTGGCATCTACGTTGCCGACCTGCCATCCTTTTTCGCGGATCAGACGATACACGTGCTGTAAGAGCACAAGACTGTCGGCGCCCGCATATTGCGGATCGGTGTCCGGAAAATGCTTTCCAATGTCTCCCAGTGCCAACGCACCGAGCAAAGCATCGGAAATAGCGTGCAAGAGCACGTCGGCATCCGAATGACCGAGCAAGCCCGTTTCATGCGCGATCTCAACGCCGCCCAAGATCAGCTTGCGTTCGGGAACCAAGCGGTGGACGTCGTAGCCGTGACCAATTCGTACCTGATTCATTTCTTGTTACGGTAGTCCAAAATGGCTTTTGCCATGTTCAGATCCTCGGGAACGGTGATCTTGATGTTGCCGAGTCCGCACTCCACCAAATGAACGCGGTAGCCAAGCAATTGTATCAGGGAAGCATCGTCGGTAACCGTAACGTTTTCTTCCTTGGCCTTGACCAATGCAGCTTGGTACAGAGCGGTGTGGAATACCTGAGGCGTTTGCATCTGCCACAGATTTTCGCGATCAACAGACTCCAAAACGTTTCCAAGCACGGTTGCGCGCTTTACGGTATCGGTAACCTTGTGAGCGGCGCAGGCTGCCATTTGGCGATAAGCGCAAAGGCATACCTTGGTGATCTGTGCGGGGGTGGTCAAGCAACGTGCACCGTCGGCAATGGCAACAAAGCGAGCATCGGGGCTCAGTTTTTCCATACCGAGACGTGCAGACTCCTGACGGGTCTCACCGCCGATAACGAGGTCCTTGAACTTGGTAATACCATACTTCTTTTTGATCTTTGCGATCTTTTCAAAATCGCAGGGTCTTGCAACTACAATGATCTCGCGAATCAAGGGGCATTTTTCATAAGCCAAAAGGGTATGCGCCAAAACGGGCTTGCCGTTCAAGTAGCAAAACTGCTTGTTTTGGTTGCCCATACGGGTGGAGTTGCCTGCGGCAAGAATCACAGCGGAGGTGTGACTTTCGGGGAGACATTCATGAACGATTTCCGCAATTTTTTGTAATTTGCTCATGTTGGTATTCCTTCCTTTATCTTATAATCTTATATAAATTCGTTTGGGATATCACTTTTGATATTCGGTATTTTCGATCGCGGTGATCATATCAACACGGCGTTGATGCTTTCCACCTTCAAACTCGGCATCGATAAACGCATCTACCAGATCGCAAGCCAAGCCCATGCCAACCACGCGTTCGCCAAAGCAGAGCACGTTTGCATCGTTGTGCATACGGGTCAAGCGTGCGCTGAAGGTGTCGGAGCATGCTGCGGCGCGAATACCGCGATGCTTGTTTGCAGCCATCGACATACCAATACCGGTTCCGCAGATCAAAATACCGAGCTCGGTAACACCGTCCTGCACGTTTTTGCAAACGGCGTGTGCAAAGTTGGGGTAATCACAGCTTTCGGTCGAATCGGTTCCAACGTCAATTACCTCAATGCCACGCTCACGCAAATGAGCAATCACCTTTAATTTCAGGTCGTAAGCCGCATGGTCACAACCAACTGTAATCAACTTGTTTTTCATATTTGTAAAGCCTCTCTTTATATTCCGGTATCTGCGGCTTGACGCTCGGCTCGCTCTCTTTCCGCCTGCGATAAACGCAGATAAACGGGGGCGAACTCTGTATCGGTGCCGCGAACACCTTTTTGATACTGTTTGAATGCAACTTGTGCGACCGAATACGCGCTTTGGTGTCGATAACGCTCCGATACTGCTATGATCGGGTGTTCCAAAAGCTCCTCGGTAATGTCATATCCGTCGCCGCAAAGGCGAACCGGCTCGTCATAAGCGCGCAAACGCTCGTTCAGCTCGGTAATGGCAATGGCACTATCCTCCATCAATCGTTTAAGCCCACCGCCCGATACGCGAAACAGGGCAGTATATACCTGCTTTCTGCGTGCGTTCATAACGGGGCATATCAAGCCTTCGTGGTCTATCAAATTATAAGCCAAAGCCTCGGGCGTAGAAACGCCGATACAAGGCTTGTCCAATCCAAAAGCCAAGCCCTTTAAGGTAGCCGCACCGATGCGAACCCCCGTAAAGGAGCCGGGTCCCTCTGTTGCCGCAAACAGATCGATCTCTTGCGGTGTCAGATCAAACTGCTTGAGCAAAAACTCGACCATTGGCAACAGCGTTTGGCTGTGCGTGTTACCGTTGTTGATCGTCAATTCGCCCAAAAGCTTTTCATCCTCACAAAGTGCAACCGATGCAACGAGTGCGGTGCTGTCAAGTGCCAAAATCTTCATGCAAAATCCTCCGTGACCGTCTCGATCGTGATCTTGCGCGAATCGGCGCGTTCGGGATCATTTTTTTCGATCGTTACTCGAATAAATTCCTCCGGAATGGCGTAAGGGATCTTTTCGCTCCACTCCACAAGACATATACCTTTTCTCATCAAATAATCATCAAATCCGATCGAGATCAAGTCCTCCTCGCTGTCAATGCGATACATATCGAAATGAAAGAGCGAGAGGGGCTTTGCGCGGTACTCGTTGACCAGCGCAAAGGTGGGAGAGCGTACGATCGCATTTGGCGCAATGACAGAAGCAAAGCCGCGTACAAATGCCGTTTTTCCAACGCCGAGATCGCCGTACAGTGCCACAAAGCGGGGCAGAGCAGGCTCTTGCAGCATTTTGCTTGCCAATTGTGCACCGTATTGCTCGGTCTCTTCGGCTTGATTGGTGTAAACTACGCTGTTCCGGTTCATATTTCTTCCTCGGTTTCCGTGCTTTTGCAAGCTGACAAATTACATGATAACTACATTATAACATAGTTTACAGGATTTGTAAATAGCTTGCATACATTTCTTTTTTGTATAAATTTATTTTTTTCCTTTTTTTTGCGCATCTCTGAACTCAGGCAGGCTTTGCTTGGATCCATCGGGATACTGAATGACTGTGCTTTCGAGTATGCCGGTAAAGCTTGCGCGAATTTCGGCAACGTACTCGGCGCGAAGAGCCTTTTGCTCCAAAAGCTCCTCCTCGGTCAAGCCCGTCGTTTTTGATTTTTTTGCCAGCTCGTTGATGCGAGCGATCTTTTCCTTTTCCATAATCTCAATCTCCTTATCAGATCCATTTGACCGCGCGGTCAAATGAGAAATATCGTGCCAACGTCCGTCAGTTCAAAATGCCCGAGCGAAACTGCCTCAAAACCGTGCTTGCGACAAAACGCGGTGATCAACTCTGCTTGCGGGTGTGCATCAAGTGCACCGCAAAACAAGACTTCGGAGGCTTTTAGGTAGGGAGCATAGCTGCTGCAACCGCCGATAAAGCCGTGATCGTACCCCGAAAGCCGAATGCTGCCGGGCAGGATCTGTAAAACGTCAAGGGCGCACCTGGTTGCCGCATTGGCAATTGATGCATCGGACGTGATCAATGCATGATCTCCAAGCGGTAGCGCGTTGCACTTTGCATACCCTTGCCTGACCTGTTGCACCTGATACGCGGAATGCGAGAGCAGGGCAGGTGCAACCGCTTTTGCGTTGCAAAACAGCTTGCTTTTTATGGGGAGCGCATTGAGGAGCACGTCGCGCGGATAATCGGCACCGTATTCCTGCGGTATGGCTTGCACGGGCTTTTCGCACACTTTTGCAATGATATCCAATTCCTTTTGCGCAATTTTTGCATATCCCTCGGTACAAAAAATCTTGTCGGGGGCGAAAAAGAGCAGCATATCGGGGTGCGTGTTGACGGGATCGGGAAGTGCGAGACAAGGGGGAAGCCGCAACACGTCATACCCCATGCATTTGAGTGACGATTCTGCCTCTTTTGGGGCGGTAATATCTAAAATAGCCGTCATGAAACTCCTCAAAATCTAAAATAAAGGGCAGACACAATGTGTCTGCCTTACTTTATTTGCACGTTAGCATTAAGCCTTTTTCATGGTGCGCAGGCAACGAGAACAAACGTAAATTGCTTTGCTGCCTTCCAACTTTACTTTACGGATATTGGGCTTCCACGTTCTGTTGGTTTTGCGATGAGAGTGAGAAACGTTCTGACCAAACACAACGCCCTTACTGCAGATACAACATTTTGCCATTTTTGACACCTCCTAAAAACTTGCTCTTGGCCGCATTTTTTACACAGCGGCACTACTCATACTTCACAACGACAATTATTATACCATATCCTTTTCAAAAAAGCAATAGTTTTTTTGATTTTTTTCAAA
>JAZQYE010000157.1:0-8392 GCA_045633385.1 Eubacteriales bacterium
TCTGTAATTTTATATTGATTTGACTTGAAAATTTTCCTCTTATCTGTTAATTTTCATTGATACAAATTATAGTGGCACAGTTAAGTCCGCCTACGCCACGAAAAAGTGTATCCCATTGGCTGTGTGTGCCTTCATAGTGTATTTCCAAAGGGAGACCGGACGGAAAATCTACCGAGGTTGGGAATGCGCTAGAGTTGATTTTCTTTATGCTATTAGGAATATAAACAGTTTTCAAATTATAACACATACTAAATAAATTCCATGGGAGCTCTTCTACTCCGTTTGGAATGGAAATTGAAATAAGATTTTCGCAAAACATCAATGCCCCGTATCCTATTTTTGTAATGTTTTTGGAAAGTGTTACTTCCTTCAATTCACCGCAAAAGGCTAAAGCAAGTCTATCAAGCTCCGTGATGCTCTCCGGTAAAATTAACTCCGTAAGATTACGGCAAGCCGAAAATGCACATTCACCTATTTTTTTAACGCTACCATCGTTGGGAATTGAAAAATTCCGCCATGCCAAGAGTAAGGTTTGAGTTGCGGTTTCAATCAGCGTATTTTCGCGAACACAGTAAATGGGATTGTTTTCAATAATAAGGTTTTGGAGAGCGTGGCATCTCTGGAAAGCTGCACGTCCAAGATCTGTCAAAGTTTGGGGTAAAGTAACACTTTCGAGATTGATACAGTGTCCAAACGCAGTCTCGCCTATCTTAGTTAAGCCATTAGGAAGAACAACGGCTTTTAAAGCTCCGCAGCTGTAAAATGCAGAGTCATCAATAGCTGTAATATTTTTGGAAAAAACAACGTTGGAAAGTCTTGTACATCCCATAAATGCCATTTCCCCGATTTGAGTTACACTGTCCGGAATTATAACCTCCACCATATTAAATACATCGGCAAACGCCATATATGCTATGCCTGTAACCAACGCTCCATCCGGAGAATAGGTTGGAATATTTACAATCAAATTTACATCTTTCCTTGGGATTTCAGATTTCATTCCGGAAACAGAACAGGTATTGTCTCCGTTTGATGTATATTCTAAACCGTCTTTTGTAACATAAACCGTTTCCTTTGGCAAAGATATATTTTCGGTTGTGGTTTCTTCTGTAGTTTCCTCCGTCGTTTCCTCCGTGGTTTCCTCGGTCGAATCTATCTCATCATCCTCCGTGTCGCACGCGGTCAAGGGCGCGGCGAGCAGGGCAGCGGCCAGTAGCAGGGAAAGGATTCTTTTCTTTGTTTCCATCGGCATTTTTCTCCTTTATTTTTATTATTTATGTCAATTTGAGATTGTTGACTCTGTAATTTTATATTTTTACGATTGTTTAAGTCCGGATTTGTTTGAAATAGGCTTATGCAATTGATATTTGCATTCGGGAAAATCGCTGTTTATCGGTTACAGATGTAATACGATTTTACCACGGACGCTGATGGGTTTCATCATATCGAAGCATGGCGATATTTTCCGATGTCAATTTATTACCATGTATGAAGCCGCGAATATAGTAATAGAAATTTTCTCTGTAGATGTAAACAAATTCGTATTTGTACAAATGTTGCACAATATCATCAGAAGGGACAGAACTTGCGTGAGTACCTTCTACGGATAGAATTTCATCAAACGTTTTGTTCAAATATTCAGGGAGCAAAATGTCCCCTCCGGAATTGACAGAAACCATTTTATACTCCGAAATATCATCGGTTAAAGATCCCGAAAAAACATAAACCACGTTTTCAAATTCCGGAACGATTATATTTATACTCATGTTTGATTGGGCGTCTATTTCATATTGCGGATAAAGAGCGGAAAAATCCTGCAAGGTGTATTCGTTTTGCAAAATTGCGTTCAAAGCTTCTACCGTTGAGTTTTCCTTCGTTGCGGTATTCGCTCCCGAAGCTGTTGCTTCTGTATTTTGAGTATCTATTTTATCATCCTCCGTGTCGCACGCGGTCAAGGGCGCGGCGAGCAGGGCAGCGGTCAGTAGCATGGAAAGGATTCTTTTCTTTGTTTCCATCGGCATTTTTTCTCCTTTATGTTTTTATTATTTATGTCAATTTGAGATTGTTGACTCTGTAATTTTATTATAGCATATGCGGCTCTTTTTTGCAAGTATTTATTTCCATTGTTTGGGTGTTTTTTGAAGAGGGTGTGGGAGGAACTTTTTCTCGAAAAAGTTCCCCCCACAAATCCCCCTCCTCCCACCTCCTACACCCCCCCACGGGTGTATGTTCCTCTTGACAAGGGGCGGAAAAAGAGGTATAATAAGGGAAAGAGAAAAGGAGGCGATGGAATGAAGATTACGGTGATTGGATGTGGGCGATGGGGCTCGTTGATTACGTGGTACCTCGATCAATTGGGGCACGAAATGACGCTGTACGGGCGAGAAAGCTCTGCGCACATGCAGGCGTTTTTGGCAACGCGGAGCAACGGTCTGCTCACGCTCCCCACAAGCGTTACGCTTTCCACCGAGCTTTCCTCTGTGCAGAATGCGGAGATCATCATCATTTCCGTCAACTCCCAGGGCTTGCGCGCGCTGATCGAGCGTGAGCTGGCACCCTTGGGATTGAAAAACAAGATCTTTGTGCTTTGCATGAAGGGCATCGAGATTGAAACGGGCAAGCGCCTCTCCGAGATCGTGGAGGAGGGCATGGACGAGAGCTGTCGCGTGGCGGTATGGCTGGGGCCCGGGCACGTGCAGGAGTTTTATGCCGGCATTCCAAACTGTATGGTCATCGACAGCCGCTCAACGCGCGTGAAAAATTTGTTGGTTGAAGCCTTTTCGGGGGAGCTGATCCGCTTTTATTACGGGCAGGATTTGATCGGCAATGAGATCGGTGCGGCGGCAAAAAACGTCATCGGTATTGCCGCGGGGATGCTCGACGGCATGGAGCTTTCCACCCTCAAGGGGGCTTTGATGAGCCGCGGAACGCGCGAGGTCTCTCGCCTGATCGACGCGATGGGTGGCAATCCCTTCTCGGCGTACGGGCTTTGTCACCTCGGTGACTATGAGGCGACTGTTTTCTCGCCCTATTCGCACAACCGCAGGTTGGGCGAGGCTTACGTTAAGGGAGAGGGATTCACAGAGCTTGCCGAGGGATATTACACGGCAGACGCCTTGCACCGACTTGCGGAACGCTATCGCGTAGAGCTTCCCATTTGCGAAACGGTCTACCGTGTGCTCTATGAAAAAAAAGACGCGAAAGAGGCACTGGATGCGCTCTTCCGCCGAAGCTTAAAAAAGGAATTTTAACATGATAAACGGTATTTTTGATACGCATGCACATTATTTTGATGCCAAAATGGAGCGTGAATTTGAGGGCGGCGCCGATGCCTTGATCCATCAGGTCATGCGGCAGGGGGTTACCAACATCGTTAACGTGGGAACCAATTTGGAAAATTCACGCGCGGCAATTGCGCAAGCCGCACGCTATGATGGTATGCTTGCGGCGGTTGGCATTCACCCCGAGGATTGTCACTTTATCGAAGACGCAGACGGCGCACTTTTGGAATTGAGATCGATGCTGGCGTGTGCCGAGGGGCGAAAGCAAAGCAAGATCGTTGCCTTGGGGGAGATTGGGCTTGACTACCATTGGCAATTTTACGACAACGGAAGGACCCCCATGGATAAGGGGAAGCAGGCGTATTTTTTTGATGCGCAAATGTCTATGGCAGAAGAGATGGGGCTTCCTGTGATCATTCACGACCGCGAGGCGCACGGCGACTGCTTTGAAACGGTGCTTAGACACCCAAACGTGCGCGGTGTGTTTCACAGCTACAGCGGCAGTGCCGAAATGGCGGCGGAGCTTTGCCGCAGAGGTTGGTATATCTCCTTTTCGGGAACGCTGACCTTTACCAATGCCGCGCGCGTGCGTGAGGCGGCACGTGCCGTTCCGCGGGAGCTTTTGCTGGTGGAGACCGATGCGCCGTATCTTGCTCCGCACCCGATGAGAGGGAAGCCGAACCATTCGGGTTACTTAACCTATACGCTGGGAGTGCTTGCCCAAATTTGGGACTGCACACCCGAAAAAGCCGCCGAAATGACCGCTCAAAATGCCAAAAAGTTCTTTCGAATGGCGTGATTTGTGCAAAGTGCACAAAAATGAGGTCGATATTTTTACATCCACGCAAAGAAAAAGGTTGTAAAAGCTACTTGAAAAATGCCTTGGAATATTGTATAATAGAAGAAACCCGAGCTTTTTTATTTCGGGGAACAAACGAAAGGTAAACAAAAAGGTACAGTACCATGGCTAAGATTGAAACCAAAAACATTCGTAACGTCGCATTGCTCGGTCACGGCGGATCGGGTAAGACCACTTTGGCAGAGGCAATGCTCTATATTACCGGCGAGACCGATCGCTTGGGTAACGTTGGTGCGGGAAATACGGTTTGTGACTATGACCCCGAGGAATCGGCACGTCATATCTCTATTTCTGCGGCAATCGCCCCCATGATGTGGAAGGATGTCAAGATCAACGTGATCGATACCCCCGGCTATCTGGATTTTTCGGGCGAGGTTCTGCAGGCAATGCGCGTAGCAGACAGTGCTATTATTCTGGTTGACGGTAAGGCGGGCATCGAGGTAGGTACCGAGCTTGCATGGGATTATGCCGAAGCGGCTAATCTTCCCAGAGCTTTCTTTATCAATAAATTTGACGATAACGAGGCAAGATTTGCACGCGTTCTCGACTCTTTGCACGAGACCTTTGGTAAGCACGTTTGTCCTTTGACCATTCCTATGGTCAAAAATGGCGAGGTTGTTGGTGCGATCGATCTGATCGACCAGAGCGCTCACGTGTTTGATGCAAACGGACGCCACAGCGTAGAGATCATTCCCGAGGAATCCATGGAGGCGGTTGAAAAGTACCGCGATATGCTCATGGAGGCAGTTGCCAGCACCGATGAGGATTTGATGATGAAGTACTTTGAGGGCGAGGAGATCACTCACATGGAGGCGATCAACGCCGTTCACGAGGGTATCATCCACGGTGACATCGTGCCCGTATTCTGCGGCGCGGCAAGCAAGCTGTGGGGCGTTTGGACGATGCTGGATAAGATCGGTGAGTCCTTCCCGCGTCACACCGCAAAGAAGGAAGAGATGCTTGTTGACGGCGAGGCGATGGAGATCGCACCCGACGGCGAGCCCGCACTCTTCGTATTCAAGACTGTTGCAGACCCGTTCGTTGGTAAGATGTCCTTCTTTAAGGTCATGAACGGTACGGTCAAGAGAGATATGCTCATGACCAACAACACCACGGGCGATAACGAAAAGCTCGCGCACATTTACACCGTTAAGGGCAAAAAGCAGACCGAGGTCGATGAACTCGCCTGCGGTGATATCGGTATGGTTGCAAAGCTCAACAATACCAACACCAACGATACCTTGACGTGGAACAAGAAGTTCGCTTATTCTGCCATCGAGTATCCCACGCCTTATCTGGTTAAGGTTATGATCCCTGTTTCCAAGGGCGACGAGGGCAAGATCTCGCAGAGCATTGCAAAGATGGTAGAGGAAGATTACACCATTAAGTTTGAAAACGATGCAGAGACCAAGCAGCTCCTGATCTACGGTTTGGGTGATATGCACTTGTCCGTGCTCGCCGCAAGACTCAAGTCTCGCTTTGGACTCAACGTTCGCTTTGATACTCCCGTTGTTGCTTACCGCGAAAAGATCACCAAGTCGGTTGACGTCGAGGGCAAGCATAAGAAGCAAAACGGTGGTTCCGGTCAGTACGGTCACGTTAAGATGAAGTTTGCTCCCGCTGAGGACGAAGGACTCACCTTTACCGTATCCGTTGTTGGCGGTACCGTTCCGAAGAACTTCTATCCCGCAGTTGAAAAGGGTATTCAGGACTCTATGGTCAAGGGCGCTTACGGCTTCCCGATGACGCACCTGGCGGCAGACCTGTACGATGGCTCTTACCATGCGGTTGACTCAGACGAGCTTTCTTTCAAGACTGCAGCATCGCTGGCATATAAGAAGGCACTTGAAATGGCAGGCCCCGTGCTCCTCGAGCCTGTTGGCGACCTCGCTATTACCGTTCCCGAAGCATTGGTCGGTGACGTGATGGGAGACTTGAACAAGCGTCGCGGTAGTGTTATGGGTATGGAAGCAACCGCCTCCAAGAAGGGCTATACCACCGTTCAGGCAATTGCGCCCAAGGCAGAGCTGATGGATTATCCCATCACGCTTCGCGCAATGACGCAGGGACGCGGCAGCTTTGAGTTTAAGGTGACCGGCTACGACGTTGTTCCCGCAAACATCACGGCAAAGGTCGTTGCCGATATGAAGGCTGAGTAATCCATTCTGCAATTTAAAACTCGGAATATAAAATAAAAGCCGCAAAAACGGTGTGTGTGCCTCGTATCGCGATACGATCGGCATACACACCGTTCGTTGAGTATTGGACGGCTTGTAAAAAAATGTAAATCGTTTTGACCAAAGAAAAAGGAGATCAAACTATGAAGCTTTCGGATATTCTGTCGCAGAATTTTTGCGACGAGTCCTATCTTGCACGCCAGCGCGAAGTTCACCGCGCACGGATCGAGCAAGCTACCGCCGCCATTCTGCGCAACAAGGAGAACGAGGCGTTGATCAAAAGAAAACGCGAAAGTGCCTCGTTCGCGCAAAAGCATTTGTTCGTTCTTCCGGGAACGGGTGGGAAGCGTATGCACGTGGGAACACCGCCCGCATGGCACGAGTGCCCCACGGGTGACGAGGAATATTTGTGGTGCTTGAACCGTACGGAATGGTTTCCCGGTCTTGCGGAGATCTATCTGTTGACCAATGAGGAAACGTATGCCGAAAGCCTTTTTGTGGATTGGCTCGATTGGATCGATCAATGCCCGATCTATCCGCTCCCCAAAGGAGGGGAGAACTCCGCAGAGCTTGCGGAACTGAAAAAGCCGTACCAACTTCTCACACCGTGGCGCACGTTGGAGGTTGGTCTTCGTATGCTTAATTCTTGGAACACAGCGTACGACCTCTTATTGATGAGTCCGTATATGACGCCCGAGATCCATACAAAGCTCGTAAAGAGCTTTTATGAGCACGCACTCGTTTTGCGCACCATGTCACCTATTTTTTGGCCCAAAGCAGATCACAACCATTATTTGATGGAGATGCTTGGCTTATTGCAGTTTTCTTGCTTGTTCCCGGATTTGAAGGAGGCGGATAATTGGCGCACGTACGCCATTCACGAGCTGGTACGTTGTGCCGAGCAACAGCTTACCCCCGACGGCGGACAGATAGAGGGCAGCCCCAACTACCACAACGTCTGCTTAAACGTCTTTTTCCGCGTTTTACAGCTTGCGCGCTCGTTTGATCTCAAGCTTCCCGACTGTTTGATCGAGGCTTGCCGCAAGGCGACGCTGTACGATCTGTTCGTCGTTTTGCCAAACGGCAATATGGCTTCGGTGGGGGATACTGCCATGCGTTGTGGCGGTGCCGAAACGGCAATACGCTATTACAACTGCTTTGGCGAGCTTGGCCCTACAAAAAATATTTTTGCCATTCATCCCAACCACGACCCCTGCATCATTCCGGAGGAGGTGCAACGGGAAGCGCGTGCCTATGCACAAAACGCCCCCGGCGGTGATCATTATCAGCGCATCCTCGGTCAGTATATTGCACGCACGGGTTGGAAACGTGAGGATTCGCATTTTCTGTTTATTTGCTGTACCCCCGTTAACAACGGGCACGCGCATCAGGATCCCATGTCCTTTGTGTTGACCTTGCAGGGTGACCCCGTGGTCGTTGACCCGTCGTTTTGTACCTATCGTGACGGACCGGATCGCAGACTATTCAAGTCTCCCGAATATCACAGCACTCTGACCTTTGACGATAAGCCGCCCTTTGCCTATACGGGTATGTGGTCGTATTCGCCGCAAAAGGAGGGGAGCATTCGCAAGACCTACCGTTTGAGCGGCGTGTATGCCGCCGATGCTTCGCACCACAACTATGACCCCGATTTTCATAAGCGATTGTGCGCCCTTGTCGGTGACGATGTCTTTATCGTGGCGGATGACGTTGTAAACCTGACCAAAACCGATGTACGCCTGTACTTTCACATGGACGATCCCAACCTACGCATTGAGGGAGGAGAGGCGGTTTCCGATCGTATTCGCGTTCTGCTTCCCAAAAATTTGCAGGCAGAGGTGCTCCCGTCGGAAAAATCTCCGCGTAACGATATCCGCGAGCCCTCGGCACGTATCCGCTTGACCGATACCTCGCATGATCACGCGCTGTATCTGACGGTCTTTACCAAGCGCAACGATATCACCGATCCGCATATCGAACGCACGGCAAACGGCGTTCGCATCTCCTATCGTGCGGCAGGGGAGACGGTGTCCTTTCTTTGGAGCTTTAGCTGTAGCCTGACCAAAGAAACGTAA
>JAZQYE010000158.1:0-9814 GCA_045633385.1 Eubacteriales bacterium
GCCATCATTATCTTCACCTCGTAGTCATTACTTTCCAACGCACATTTGCAAAGGGAAAATTTTTGGTATTCATCATTCATGCTCTTCCGGCAGAGCCGAACAGCATTATCTTTTGCTTGACCGCCTGCTCCATCATTTCCACCTTGAGATTTCGCATGGTCAGATAGGTATTCATATCCAGAGGAAGAGGTGTTTTTTCCACGCTCTGCTTGCAAGCAAGAATGCCCGCTGCACAAAGGTCTGTGAAAATGTTGATCTTACTGATGCCGCACGCAATCGCGTTTTTGAAATCGTCATCCGAAAGTCCGCTTCCGCCATGCAGCACCAGCGGCGCAGAGATGGCTGCGTGAATATCAGACAGGCGGTTAAAATCCAGCCTCGGCTTACTCTTATAGGCACCGTGTGCCGTACCGATCGAAACAGCCAACGCGTCCACGCCGGTCGCCTCCACGTAAGCCTTTGCCTCATCCACGCGGGTATACATATCGGTCACATCGTTGTCGCATGTATCGGCTGAGCCAACATGACCGATCTCGCCCTCAACCGTTGCACCAAAGGCATGTGCAATCTTTACGATCTCGGCTGTATCGGCAATATTTTTTTCATAAGGGTCGGCAGAGCCATCGTACATCACGCTGGAAAAGCCCAGATGCAAAGCCTCCATGCAACGCTCAAACGTCAAGCCATGGTCATAATGCACAACCACAGGCACACGGGCACGCTTGGCAGCCGCAACCATAGCGGGAGCAATCAATGCAAGCTCTCCGTAAGGCAGCAAAACCTCGGCAGTGCCAATGATCACGGGAGAATTCATCTCCTCGGCAGCGCTGATAACAGCCTCCAGCATATCGGTATCGGTCGTATTAAAAAGACCTACGCCATATTTGTGTTTCTGCGCATCCTGCAGAACGTAATCAAGATTTACAAGCATATCTCACACCTCTCATCATTCCTCGACCGACGGTGCGCGAACGATTCTTGCGTCGGTAAATTCATCAGTCTCATCGGTGCTGCGGGTAGAAAACTCGGAGATCACCGCGCCCTCTTGTCCTGCTGCAAACCAATGGAGCGTGCCGGGCATAATGGTAAATTGCTCACCGGGCAGCAGCACGGTCTCGTGATATACCGTAGTATCGGTAGGCGGCAGCGGAATGCTGACATCCTCGCGACATCCGCTTGACGCGTCGGTATACAGATATACCTTTCCGTAACGGCAGCGGAAGGTCTCCTCCTTGCCCTCTTGTCCGTTCGTGGAAACGTGGCGGTGCTCGGGGCAGACCTGATAAGGAGTCAGCACCATTTCCTTGGCGCATACGCGCTCGGTGTTGATGTAGACTACGATCTGCAATCCCACCTTATCCACCATGCCAAGCCCAAAGTCCGCAATCTCTATCTCATCTTTCTCCTTGTCGGTCAAAACGATGCTTGCTTTTTCATAATATTCAATAGCAAGATTTTTTTGCTTTTCTGCATCCGCTCTTTTCATATTGTTTCTTCCTTTCGTTGTGTTAAAGTACAATCTTTTCGGTTTTGGCTATCAGGTCGAAAATGTATTCCTTGGTTTGCATGCCGCTGACCGAATCCGCGGCAGCAAGATTGCACGCGGCAGCACCCGAAGCAAACTCCAATATTTCTCTATCGGAAAATCCGTTATATATTCCGTAAAGACATCCTGCACAGAATGCATCACCCGCACCAACCGCGCCCTTGATATAACCCTCGGGCAGCTTCAAGGACGGCACGGCAGTGAATTCTCCGTTTCGGTTCATACAAAATCCCGCCTCGGGGCAATGGATGATCGCACGCTCCCCTACGCCGCATTCGAGAATTTTCTCCAAGGTCAGCCTGATGTTTTCTATGATGATCCTGCCATCCTGATCTCTGGGGGCAAGTCCCGAAACACCACAGCCCTCAATTTCGTTCATGATGGCATTATCGGTATATTTCAGGGCAGGGATCACCTTCTGTGCAAAACGTTTTCCGCTGTCGCTGACCACGTCTATCGAGGTGCGGATGCCTGCCTTTTGCACGTCTCTGAGAAAACGCGCCATAACCGTTCCGTATTCGGGATCTTCCCTGTCAAATTCGTCCAACAGCAAAATGTAACCGATATGCAGCATCTTGCAGGTCAACGAATCCACGGCAATATGCGCTGGAGAAAACTCGGAATTCGCGCCCTTGTGATGGAAGAAGGTGCGTTCTCCCGTGCCTGCCATGGTGATGACGTCACTAAACGAGGTGGCACGTGCTTTGGAGATCAAGATCCCACTGACGTCAACGCCGTTTCGTTGCATCTCAAAGGTCACGTATTTGCCGCCTTCATCATCCCCAACAATGCCGTAAGCATATAGAGGAATGGCTTTATCGATCTTGGTGATGTTGATAATGGTGTTCGGAACACAGCCACCCACCGCCCTTGAAATCGAGCTGATGTTGGTCAGCATTCCCCTTTCGGGAAATACGTCGATCATCTTCACGTAATCGGTAAGCACGTTTCCCGCAATGGCAATTCCGCTTCTCTCCGACTTTAAGAGAGCATCCACGGGAACACCGAGGATTTTGGAAAGGCTGATGAGTTGTGTGACCTCGGGATATCCCGCGCCCCTTTCCCATTTGCTGACTGCCTTATTGCTTACAAAAAGCTTTTCTGCCAGCTGCTCTTGCGTCAATCCCTGCTTTTTGCGCAGCTTTGCAATATTGGCACCAAGACTGACCCTTTGTTCTCTTTGGTCCATACCACGTTCCCTCCGAGCATTTTTTCTCACAAATCCATTATATAACAGGAACGAGAAAAAGTCAAGGAACTCATCGTTTCCTCTTCGGGTAGAATTTCAAAACGTTGATTCTACCATTCGTAGATCTTTTCGGCAAGTTTTTGAGCAGTGATGCCATATAAAAAACGCACAAGACGATCGGCAAGCAAGACAAAAACACGCCAATTGCCCCCCGACGTATTGACTTTTTATGAAAGAGTGTTATAATTGAAATAATAGTCATATTATGGCAAAACAGATCGAAAAAGGAGAGTATGTATGCGCAGTTTCCAAACGTTGCAGTATCGGGCGGAAATGCCCAAGCAGCTCCCTTTTCTTGATTATACCTCCATTTTTGCCGATGCCGATTTCGAATATATCCTGAATTATTCGTCTAACGTCATCAAAATCACGCAAGACGGCAAGGTCTATTTCTTCAAAGAGGCAAGAAAGCGCCCGAATACTCTGCGCGCTTACGTATGGGAAAGCATCGACACGTTTTTTGATGAGATCGTACACAACCCCTCCTTGCAGGAAAAAACACTTGATTCTTTGAAAAAAAGGCAAAACTTTCAGCGCTTGATCCATATGGGTTACAAAAACGTGCGCGGTGACCGTTTGCACCGTTATCTCGTCAGCGGCAACGAGGCGTGCGTAGGGCTTCCGCAGCCAGCCACACAGGAAGAAAAGGATCAGATGCGAAAGCTCATTTTTTATGTATCCGGTGAGCTGCAGAATTGGTATTATAACGCAGGTGTGAAAGCGGGCAAGCTGCAAACCTTTTCTGCCATCCGCGCACTCGCCACGCAAGAGCTTGCACGCCTTTTGGGCGTTGACTCGCTCATTGTGCGTTGCAATTTTGTAAAAATCGAGTTGGGCGGCAAGATCAGATACGGCGTTCTGAGCGAGCAAGCCGACGGAGACTCTTTGATCTCCTGTCCTTACGAGCATAGAGCCAGCTTGGCAACACCGCAGCTGTTACGCGCACTGACCAATCTCAATTTGCTGGACGTTCTTACTCACGACAACGACCATCGCGTGGGAAATTATCACGTCACGGCAAACGAACCGGGCGTTTTATCCTTTGATAACGATAGCCCCGATTCCTTCTGCTTGTCCGCCAACGTCCGTTTTACCAATCTGACCGGCTGCTCTGCCCTGATCGATCACAGAGGCTTGATCAATCGTGCGCATCTGGATCAGGATACGGCATCCGCATTGCTTGCCCTGCAACGATCCGACCTGAACACGCTGGCGCCCTATCTTAGCAGCCTGCAGCTGCGGGCTGTTTGGCTGCGCGTATGCAAGGTAAAAAAAGCCATAGTCAAAACGCTTGCTTTACGCAACGATCTTTTGCTTGAAAAAGATCAATGGTGCGCAGAGCATATCGGGCAGGATCTTTCTGCAAAATACGAAAAAACGTATCTTTCTTCGCTGCTTTCGGACTGCTATTTTGAAACCGGCATGCACGAATTTGACACATTATAAAGAGGACTCTGTAAATGAACGGAACACTATCACAAGCCTGGTGGTTTATCGCATTGGGGTACGTTGCCTTTTTTGGCTATTCGACCGCTATTATGCTGCTGGGCATCCTGGTTGAAAAGAAAACAAAAATCAACGCGCTTACCTGCCGCAAATGGACGCATATCATTTCGGCATTGGTCTGGGTGATCAGTTACTTTTTCTTTGGCTGCTCGATCCATTGGGTCATTGCAAACGGCATCGGCGCGATCACTTTGGGAGTGTTTACTCTGGGCAAGGGCTTTACCGCTTTTGGACGGAGCGATTCCAAAAAAAGCTACGGCATGGTTTACTTTGGCGTCGCGACCTTTTTTGTTGCGCTCGTTACCTATCTGGTGCATGCTTTGATTGACCCCGAATTGGGAATGCAGTTGTATTACGCGGCGGGCATTGCTTACTTCTGCTTATCGCTGGGCGATGGGTTTGCACCCATTATCGCGGGGCTGTTCAAAAAAGGCAATCCCATGCTGATAAAAAACCGCTCGCTGATCGGAACGGTTGCCGTTTTTGGCGTTTCCTTACTCTCCACGGTCGTTTTTTCCGCCGTTTTTCAGTTGCAGCTGAGCTTTACGTTTATGCTGTCGGTTGCGGCACTGACCGCGATCGTGGAATTTTACGGCATCAAGGGCTTGGATAATATTCTGATCGATTTCTGCGTGTTCGGTTACGTGACAATGTATTATCTCGGGCTTATTTCTCCCGTTTTTCAGATCGTCGTCATCCTGTCTCCCATCCTTGCCTGCCTCGCCTTTCTCTCCAAAAGTCTTTCCTTTTCGGGCGGCATTGCCACGCTGGCATTGTTCTATCTGGTCGGTTATTTTTCCGACAGTGATATCCTGCCGATCTTGTTTATCGGTCTGATGTTTTTGCTTGCCTCACTGTCCTCCGTCATGACCAAAAAGCTCAAGAAAAAAAGCGGTGCAAAGGTAAACTCGGGGCACGCGCGCACGGGCAGTCAGGTATTGGCGGTCGGTGCAGTGGCGGTGGCTTGTCTGATCTTATACGATTGGACGGATCAAACCATTTTCAATCTGCTGTATTACGTTTGCATTACCGAGCAGTTTGCCGATTCGATCTCCTCGGATTGGGGCTATTTCACCAAGGGCAACACCATAGACCTCGTGCGTCTGAAGCCCATTCCCAAGGGGCTCAGCGGCGGCGTTTCCCTGTTGGGAACGGTTTTGGCGCTTGCCTCCTCCTTCCTTTTGCTGTTGGTTCCGTTTTTCCTGAGTGCCGAGATGAATACCGCGTGCTACGTTGCGGCTTCCGTGATCGCCTTTTTGGGCACCATGCTTGATTCTGCTCTGGGCTCTCTGCTGCAGGCGCGCTACCGTTGTCCCGTTTGCGGTGCGCTGACCGAGGCGGATGAGCATTGCGGGAATACTGCCGTTTTGGTCAAAGGATGGGCAATGGTGAAAAACGTTACCGTCAATTTATTTGCGAGCATTGGCAGCTTTTTGCTCGGTTTGCTGCTGCTTTTGGTGATATGATGAAAAAATATAACACTTTAGCGGAATTCGAAGCATTGAGTGACGATCAAAAAATCGATCACGGTGCCGCTCAGGCAGCGTTGGATCGGCTCAACTTCAAAAAGCTGTGCGGCGTGCTTTCACGCTACGGCTTGGTCAGAAGATTGTGCGCCCGCCTGTGGATCGGGGAGATCGGCAAGATCACCGGACAACCGATCAAGCTGCGCCTGACGCGCGAAGAGATCACCCCCTATATGCAGGAAGACGGCGTCATTGGCTTTTGCAGCAAAGACCTTGACCGCACGGAAAGGCTTCTTATGCTGCTTGCACACGAAACGGCACATTTTATTCTGATGCAGGATAAGGATTATGCACTGCTCCAAAACATCGACCGCGAGTACAAAGCCATGCCAGATCGTGAGCAGGCAATGCACTCCCCCATCGAATGGTGCGCGAATATCATTACGCTGAACATCTTGTCGCGCTGCCTGCAGGTCGAAAAAAGCCAAAAAAGGCAGCAAATCATTGAAATTTGTAAAACATCTTTGAATAAACAGTTGACATAGTAAGTTTTTTATAGTAAAATAATGTAAATAGCGAATTTTGGTTTTTACTTTTTGAAAGGAAGGACTACCCAATGAAAAACACGGAAATCAAAGAAAAGAACTCTAAAGAGATCACCGGTGAAGAGCTGCTCAAGGAGTATCTGGCACAAGATAAGGACAATCGCCACAATATGGGATATAACGTTACTCACTACATGCAGACACACTCCGATGGCAACTGCTGCAGTAGCTGTTGCTGCTGTTAAGCCGTATGTATGGCTACTTTGATTTAACGGGATCTTGCTTAAAGAACAACGAGCGGGTTGTTTTCACTTCCTACTATTGCAGATTATGCTATTGTTTGTGGAATAAAGGCGGGCAAAAAGCCCGCTTTTTGACCACTTATGACGCAGCGGTATATAATCTGATCATGGCAGTTGCGGGAAAGGATGAACGTCCTCCTCATTTTTCTTGCCGAAAGATCAAAACCGACTGTAAAGAGCTTTTCAAGGATGACCCTGTCGGCAACGTCATTGCCGATCTCTCGGTACTGGGATTGACCATCAAGGTCAAGGATAACGAGACCGACGGCGATCAAGCCAAAGCCTTTTTTGCCAATCTGCTTTATCACAAGCTTTTTGACAAGACCATAGCATCCAATCAAGCCCTTTATGAGGCGTCTTATGCAACCATTCGCAAAATGGACCGGCTCCAACAGGCAAACGCACCGATCGAAGAGGTTCTGTCGCTATACGGTATGGCTATGGAAAACGGCTTTCGGTATTTCTTTGACGCAGAGGATAAATATTTCCACTGTATCAATCGCTTAGCCCGTTGGACCTTTTTATTGGATATGATCGAGGACTATGACAGCGACCGAAAGCTGCACCGTCCCAATTCCCTGATACAAGAAGATTCCGCCACCCTGGCAGAGCTGTTTGACAAGCATTATTTTGAACTCATCCCCTTCCTCCAAAAGGAAATGAATGAGCTCAACAACGCTTTGCTTGCCATTGAAAACGAAATGACCGAATGGGTCGTTGTCAACAAGCTGGTGCGCCATTCTATGGCAACATTGATTCCAAACGTCTTAAACGGAAAGGATATCGGTTTTCATTATTTTCAATACTTGTATAAGCAATCCATTGACCGCATTGAAAATAAAATAACCTTGAAAAAGTATGAAAAGAGCACAAATCATCATAAAGGTAACTAACGGCTGCAACCTCAGATGCAAATACTGCTATAATTCGGCAAAAGAATATAAGCACGAAGTCATTGCGCTGGAAAAAATCGAAAAAATGTTTGAACTGGTACGTGATTTTGATCGCGTTAACGTCATCTTCCACGGTGGAGAACCCATGCTTGCAAGCAGGGATTTTTACAAGCAGGTTCTCGAAATGGAAAAAAAGATGACCCTGCTGACGAGTATTTCTTTCACCAACCAGATTCAAACCAACGCGACACTCTTAGACTCGCAGTGGTTGCATTTTTTCAAAAAGAACAATATTGGGGTTGGCATATCGTTTGACGGCATTTATAACGATGAATATCGCGGAAAGACCCAAGACACGATCGATGCTATAGAGCTTTTACACAAGAACAAGATGCAGTTCGGCTGCATTGCCGTTGTTGCCGATAAGGATTACGACGTTCTGAAGAATTACGAATATTTCAAGACGTTAAAGCTGGACGTGGATTTCAGCTACGTCTTTATCGAAGGTAACGCAAAATCCATCGAGGTGTTGCCGGTGGAATCCTACGTCCGTCAAATGGTCGACCTGTTTGATATCTGGATGTACGATCAAGACGGCATTCCCGTTAGAAATTTCCATTATATGCTTAACAAACTGTTCCATTGCGGCGGTGAATATTGCTGCAACGGCAGCTGTATCGGCAACTTTTTCTGCTTGGACGTCAACGGAGACATTTTCGGTTGCAGCAGAGAGTCGATGCACGAATATTGCTTCGGTAACGTCAATGACGTGCAAAGCATGAGCGACATCCTCAATTCCGAGGACTTTAAGAAGCTGATCATCGGTGCCATCACAAGAAGAAAAAGCTGCGCCGAGAAGTGCGAGCTGTTTGATTATTGCAAGGGCGGCTGCTCGGACGACGCTATTACAAACGGTGACATTTCCAAGCAAAACGCTCAATATTGCTTCTTCTTTAAGACGCTGTACACGCATATTCAGAAAAGAGTGGACGAGGTGTTCGAGCAAAAGATTGATCTGTCAACGCTCAATCCTTATTTCAGAAAAGCCTTGATCCAAGCTACCTCGGTTCCCGAAACAGATCTGGTTTAACACAGGAGTATATCATGCAGGATTTCATTAACGTTCCCGAAAGCGTTGGCTTGATCATGGACGGCAACGGTCGATGGATGAAAAACCAAGGTCGCTCACGCTTGGAGGGACATACGTACGGCATTGCCAACATGACCCGTCTGATCTCGCATATGTTGGACCGCGGCGTCAAAAACGTAGTCTGTTACGGCTTGTCCACCGAGAATTTACACCGTCCGCAAGCAGAGATCGAGCATATTTATCAGCTGATCGTGGATATATACGAGCCATTTGTCAAAATGATGGAGGAAAAGCAGGCTTGCGTAAAATACGCCGGAAACCTTGAAGCACTTCCCTCCTATGCTCTTGCATCCATGAAGCATGCCGAGCAAAAGCTCAGTCGTTTTGCCGATACCGGCAGATGCGTATATATCGGTGTCGCTTACGGAGGCAGAAACGAGATCGTTCGTGCCATTCCCTCGGTACAGGATGCGGAAAATTTGACGGAAGAGGAGTTTTTGTCCCGGCTTTCGGTTCCCGTCAACCTGGATCTGATCATCCGCACGGGCGGCGAGCATCGCCTCTCCAATTTCATGCTGTATCAGGCAGCCTACGCAGAGCTGTATTTCTCGGACAAATTATTCCCCGAGTTTACCGAGCAGGATCTGGATCAAGCCTTTGCGTGGTACAACACCAGAAAGCGCCGCTTTGGGCTGTTATAATATCGGCTGAAGCAAAATATTTTATGCGATGAAAAAGGCACCCTGTTGGGTGCCTTTGCGTTTGGCTTACTTGTTTTCGTAAGTCATATAAACCTACGCCCAGTCGCCGTCGCGTGTCACTTTGCAGCTTGCTGCAAATATTCGCGCATTTGGGGCGACACCGCGAAAGAAAAACGATATTCAATCGTTTTCCTTTCGCTAACCCAACGAGCTACGCTCGTCGGATCGAAATCGCAGATTGCGAGTTCAAATCCCACCTTGGCAACCAACGCAAAAAGGCACCCTGTTGGGTGCCTTGCGTTTGGCTTACTTGTTTTCGTAAGTCATATAAACCTACGCCCAGTCGCCGTCGCGTGTCGCAGCCTATCGCCTCGACGCTCCGCTTACACTCGGCTCCGTCTGCTCGCGCTTGGGGCGACACCGCGAAAGAAAAACGATATTCAATCGTTTTCCTTTCGCTAACCCAACGAGCTACGCTCGTCGGATCGCAATCGCAGATTGCGAGTTCAAATCCCA
>JAZQYE010000159.1:0-31539 GCA_045633385.1 Eubacteriales bacterium
CGAACAGGACGCGGCAAACCGCGCACTGATCCAAAGGATGCCGTCCTACGTCCCAAGAACTCCCACAGCGGTAGCAAGCACGGTACGCATGCCCTCGTCGGCATCTGCCGCCCAACCGCCGCAAAGCGTTGCGGTCCACACACAAACGGGCGCGCAAAGCGTTACGCCGTCCCACACCGACAAAGGAAAGCCGAATACACAGCCCCCTCTCCCCTAACAAGCACCGAGAAAAAGCCCCCTTCCCTCTCTCCCCCGTGATTGAAAGAGACAACGGAAGGGGGCTTTTTCAAGGGAAGCACCCAAGACCAACAAACCGCGCATCCCCCCATATTTGCAACCGTTAACCATAAAAAGCAAAAACAATTGGCAATAAAAAGCAAAAAAGGGCTTGACAAACACAAAAAAAGCGTGTATAATATAGGGGTCGCAGATCCTATGCAACGGCGGATCGCGATGAGTACACGGAGAAGTACTCAAGAGGCCGAAGAGGCGCCCCTGCTAAGGGTGTAGGCCGGCTATACCGGCGCGAGAGTTCAAATCTCTCCTTCTCCGCCAAACAAAAACCGCAATTCTGATACAAAGGGATTGCGGTTTTTATAATATTATGCTATAATGTACCTATCAAACGAAAGGAGAGTATTATGGAATTTTCAGATCATGATATGAAACCAATTTTTTGTATTGATGTTACCCTTGACAAAAAGAACGAAATAGTAAACGGCTCTGAATTCATTACTCGTACAGCTTCAAAACAAAAAATAGAAGAGTATGAAAATAAACAAGAAGATTTTGAGCAAACTGTTAAAAAAGTAAGCTTCCGATGTGGCTTAGAATCATTAAATATTTATGCTGCCTGCTTTTCTGGATTGTGCTTGCTGCTTCCGTAAAGGCCGGCTTTGAGACTGCTTTAAAAAATGCGCCGATCTTGGTTGTGAGTGGAGCTCTTTGCGGAACACTTTGGATAATTTTGCACTTTGCTTCAAAGGCCAAGGAAAAGAAGGTGTTGAAAGAAGAGGACGCAGAACGGCAATCGAAAGAAATCTATGAAGATTTTAAGAATATACATAATGAATTGAACGTTCCGGATGATGCTGCTGAGGTTGACGTTTTGCTTTTCAAATATAAAATGAAAAACGGAAAAATCCGTCCGTATGTGTCCGGATTGCAAACGACTGCTTACATGAATGTGAGCGTTAAAATGTATGAAACAAATGATGCGCTGCATATTGCCGATCTCGAAAACGTTTATTCTTTTGCAAAATCCGAGCTGAAGGTCATTACCACGGTAAATAAACGGATTTCTGTACCCACGTGGAACAAGGATGAAGACCCGAGGAAGGGAAGTTTCAAGTGTCACAAAATGACAGTGAGCAATATAGGAGATGTCTTCTTTAAACCATACTACATTTTAGAGATTGAGCACGAAAGCCAAATTTTCGGCATTTACTTTCCTTGCTATGAACTTGAAATATTTGAACATTTAACAGGCTTGAAGGCTGAGATATAAGATGATATCTATAACGGCATAAAACCATATAGTGATTTTTAGAACGTAATTTGTATCAAAAATACAGACATTAGCCAAATAAAAATTGCAAATCTGATACAAAAGGATTGCGGTTTTTATATTTTTATGGTATAATGATTTTAGAAAGGTGGGATTTTATGTTTCTGTTTTTAAAACGCAATCGTATTATCAAGAAAGCTGTTGCAAAAACCGTCGCTGAATTTGCCGATAGAACCCCAAAAATATATCAACACTTTTTCTACGGTGCATTTGATATTGCGCCTCAAAATCTTGTGGTGTGGTATCTGTTTGAAAGCGATATGGAACTGGAAACTGCAAAAGCATCCGGCTATTGCGATGATTTAGAGAAAGCGACAATTCTCAATTTGATTGATTTGGGTTATCCGCAAGAGGCATTTGAGATTACAAACATGGGTGCTCCTAATATTACTTTCTGCGGTGGAACAGAAGAAGAGCAACAAAGCATTTTACATTCGTTAACCCACAGAAAAGCTATGATTTCCTTTACCACAAAGGAAGATATTGATAATAAGGCAAATGGCGATTATCACCTTTATTTTCAGTAAGCTTTGTATCAAAATTACAGTTATTAGCCAACAAAAAAGGAACTTTTGTCTACCAAAAGTTCCTTTTTTCTTATCCAAGCCGCAGGCTTGGCATATCATTGAATGTATAACTCGCCTGCGGCGAGATATACATTCGTATATCATCAGCACCTTTGGGACTGCATCTCATCACGCGCCGGCGTGTATTCCCTCTGCACTTGATGATATCCACGGCTACGCCTTGATTGTTCACAAATCCATCTTTCCCATCTCACATCTCACGAAAGACAGAATAAATATCCCTCTATGATGTTTGGTTAGCGGTTTGCTTGGCGGGCTCCCTAACTTTTTTTGCGCTTGCCATTGGTGTTGACGAAAGAAATCACACCTTTGTTCTCTAAAATCCACATTTTCGCTCATTTGACTGCATTCTGCATCAAAAAAATTATCGTTCAAATGTAACAATTTTTTGCCTCATTTCATGTATATATTGCACAAAAGAAAAGTTTTTCATTCGTCAACATGCACAAGCATTTGGTTTGTTTTTTGTGCAATATGTCACATAACATAAAATTTTGCCGCTTTGTGCCCAAAAAAATATGTTGACAATTCACAAAAAAGTGTTATAATATTACTTGTAGGGCTATTTTATGCAAAAAAGGAACGGTTACCGATGCTGCAACGTGAACAAAACGATCTCAACGAACTTATCACAGCCGCCGCATCCGGCAATCAACCTGCCTTTGAAGCGTTGTTGAACCAATATGCGCCGCTTTTGGACTCGATGAGCGCCGCCTTTGCGCAGGACATGTGCGATAAGGCAAACCTCGAGGATTGGCATCAAGAGGCTTGCATTGCATTTTACAATGCAGTCAAAAAATTTGACGTCTCCCAAAAAGAAGTGCAGTTTGGTCTTTACGCCAAGATCTGCATTCGCAATCACCTGATCTCTTGTCTGCGCGCGTCTCATGCGCAGGAGCTCTCCGTTCCTCCCGAGGCTTTGGCAAGGTGCAACAGCGCCGTTGACCCGGGTGCTTCGCTTGTGGAGCAGGAGAACTACTTGGCGCTGGCTCGTCAGATCAAGGAAGTGCTCACTCCGTACGAAAATCGCGTGTGGTGGCTCTATCTGGCAGGTCATTCCGCATCGGAAATTGCAGAAAAATTGCAAAAGGACGAACGATCGGTTCAAAACGCGATCTACCGCAGCCGCAAAAAGCTGCACGATGCCCTTGCCCCGTAAACACCGTTTGATGCCCGTATAGCTTAAACAAAGCGTTGGGGAGCAATCCTCAAAGATGGCGGTGAAAATCCGTCGAGGGTAAAAATACACCATTATCACAACAAAGAGAGGTTTACAACAATGTTCGAAGAAAACAACGATGCAGTAGCAGTAGAAGAGAAAGAATTCGTTGATGAAACGCTGGTTTGCAAAGACTGCGGCAACGAGTTCGTATTCACCGCCGGTGAGCAAAAGTTCTATGCTGAAAAAGGCTTTTTGAACAAGCCCAAGGCTTGCAAGGCTTGCCGTGACGCAAAGAAGAATGCCGGCAAGGCTCCCCGTGAGTATTTTACTGCTGTATGCGCAGAGTGCGGCGGCGAGGCAAAGATCACCTTCCAACCCTCCAACGACCGTCCCGTTTACTGCAGCGCTTGCTTTGAGGCAAGAAGAAAAGCACAGGGCTAATTCCTTCCTTGTGTGATCGTCTGTATCGTTTTTTGGATTTATAAGGTTTGTAACTGTAACTTTTGAAACTTGTTATTTCATTTTTACTATTTATAATCGTTTTATAATTTTGATAAACATATAGCGAAAAGGCGACCGTGAGTCAAGCACTCACGGTCGCTTTTTATTTTTTTTGACCCGATCGGTCAAAAAAAACGAAGAAAATTTGTAAACATTTTTTGATTTTTGAAAAAAGGACACAAAACCGTGGTATAATGATAAACAGTGAAATTTTACTGTTACGGAGAAGAAACAAAATGAATTTTTGGAAAAATTTTAAGCGTTGGCTGCTTGGCACCTCTGCATGGTACACCGCCGTATCGCTTTGCTTTTTGACCATTGAATTGTTTGCAGGCGGTGATTCGTACGCAATTTCCGCAACCTCGTTTGCCCTGCTTATTCCCTTTGGCGGCTGTATGTCGGCGGCAGGTATGCTGTACGGCAGTACGAGCATTCCGCGTTGGGGGCGCATCCTCTCGCATTATCTGATCACCGTCATCGGCTTTGCACTCTTTTTGGTCCTGCCCTCGCAATCAGTCTTCAATCCCGTATTCCTTTTGTTGTTGCTGACACTCCTTACCGTTTTATATTGGATCTTGTTTGCTTTGGTACATATCTTCCGCGGTCGCTGGAAAAAGATCATGGAAGAGGATTAAGCAAAAGGAAGGCTCCCGTATGAACACTTGGTTAAACAGGTTTGGTTTTAGTCGCTCGCTCGCAATTTTGATTTTGGCAATTTTGTTGGCGATGCAGCTATCTATCCCCTGCCAAGCGGATATACGGGAGTCTCTTTTTGTACGCGCAAACGCCGAGGAGATCTTATCCCACGGCGTTTATTTTTTTGGCGAATCCACAACCGCGCACCTTGCACGCCGCGGCGGTGTGCTCGACCGTGACGACTTGCGCGGTCACGTTTTGCGCGACGAGAGCGGTACGCGCCGACTCGACCGCCGCATCCTCTCCTCTCCCGTGATCATCAGAGAGAACGGTGTCTCCCACACCGTTGCATTTTCACAAGCCGTCGAAGTGCTTCAGCCCTCCGTGCTGGTGCTTTCGTTCGGATTGAACGGTCTTGTGCAATTCTCACGCGATCCCGAACGCTTTTTGGCAGATTACCGCCTGCTGATCGAGGGCGTTCACGCTCGCTCCCCACAAACGCAAATGCTGTTGCAATCCATCTATCCCGTGGCGCAAAACGATGTCTTTACCGCCGACGTCACTGAGACAAACACGCAAATACAAGCCTTAAACGCCCACGTTGCGGCTTTGGAGAAGGAATATCCCTTCGTGCGCTTTGCCGACTCTGCCCCTCTCCTGCAAGATGGCAACGGCATGCTCTGCACCGCATACGACAGTGGCGACGGCATTCACCTGACCAACGACGCCTACCACCTGCTGCTGGGTTTTATCCTGAAAAATATCGACGCTTGGCAAAAGGAGGGCACGGTATGAAGCGGATTCTATTCCTCGTCATTTGCGCGGTACTCCTTTTGTGCGTGGGGTGCAACAGCGTACAAAAAAATTACCGTGACGACGTAAGCGTCACGGCAATTGCAGAAAAGATCACCGCTCACCTCAACGCGGGCAAAGCATCCACCGTTTACGTAACGGATGAAAACGACCTGCTCGCCTCCTATCTCAGCTTTGGAGATCTGGTCACGGATCATTGCATCGTCTATGCGCAACAGACCTCCGATCTGGACGAGTTTGGCGTATTGAAAGCGGCAAGCGGCTGTGCGGATCGCGTCAAGCAGATGCTGATACAAGACTACCTGCAAGCCGCTTTTGAACAAAATCACGAGTGGTACGACTCCTATATGCCCCAACAAACGCCTAAGCTACGTGATGCCGAGGTGCGTGTGTTTGGCAATTACGTGTTCTATTGCATTTTAGATGAGGCGGCAAAGAAAGAGGTATTTGCAGTGGTTGAGGAACTGCTCACTCAAATTGAGCTTCCCTCTTCGCCCGAAACAAAATACTTGCCCTGATAGGAATCGCGCTCATATAAGAGCTTATCGATATCGTTGATGACCGTGGTCTTGCGCTGACTCCAAAGCGGTGCTGCCAGCTCATCGCTCTTCCCGTCTCCCGTCAATCTGCCGATCACGGTCTCGGGCGGCAACAGCTCCAAGGCATCTGCCACCAAGCGAACGTAACGCTCACGCTCCAAGGGGAGGTATTCGCCGCGCTCGTACAAGGTGCAAAGCGGTGTTCCGCGCAGGACGTGCAACAAATGGAGCTTGACCTGATCGGGTCGAAGCTCTGCCACACGCCGCACGCTCTCCATCATATCCGCGTCGCTCTCTCCGGGCAATCCCAGAATCAGATGCACGCAAATACCAATACGCGGGCTTGCCGCACGCAAAGCCCGATAGCCTTGGCAAAACTGCTCAAAGGTGTGCCCACGGTTGATGCGCTTTGCCGTTTCGTCATGCGCCGTCTGCAAGCCGAGCTCCACTACAAGAGCCGTACGCGCGGCAAGCTGTGCCAGATATTCCACCACGTCAGGTTCCAGGCAGTCGGCACGCGTGGCAATATTCAAGCCGACGATACCCTCTTGCGCAAGTGCCGCCTCAAAACAGTTTTGCAGATAAGAAAGCGGTGCGTAGGTGTTGGTATGCGCTTGAAAATAAGCAATGCATTTGGAGGTATCCCATTTGTGCGAAAACGCCGCCTTTTGCAGACTGATCTGCTCGGCGATCGGTACGGTCGCTTCAGGAGCAAAATCACCGCTCCCACGCCCCGAGCAATAAATGCAACCGCCGCGTGCGCATTTGCCGTCGATGTTTGGACAGGTCATGCCCGCATCCAACGGGAGCTTGACGCACCTTGTGCCAAAGCGTTGGCGCATGGCGTATTCGTAGGTGTGGTAACGCTTGTTGCTGTCGCTGTAAGGAAACGGGTTGCTCTCTTTTTGTGTCATTTTTTTCATGCGACGCTCCTCCAATCAAAGTTTTATCTTTTTTTGTGGTATGAACGAAAAAATACGTTGGGCAATGCTCCTGTAAAAAAAGTGTGGAACATCTTGCCTTTTCTTCATTTTTATGATATAATAGATATAAATACGCCGTTTCTCCCCCAAAAGCGGTACCAAAAACGCTTTTTTCATGGCGCGGCGTATAAATTGCCGTAGATTTTTTCAAAAAACGGCAAATAAAGGAGAACAAAGATGAAGATATTGATATGCGGTTGCGGCGAGGTTGGTGAAACGCTTGCGCGTCAGCTCTCTGCCGACGGCTACGACCTGACCCTGCTGGACTCCAATCCACAGGTGCTGGAAGCAGGCATGGAGCGCTTTGACATTATGGCAGTTCAAGGAAACTGCGCCTCCATGGAAGCTTTGCGCCGTGCGGGTGTAAAAAAATGCTCACTTTTGATTGCCTGCACGGGTAGCGACGAGTTGAATTTGTTGTGCTGCATCACTGCGCACGCGCTCAACCCGCGTCTGCACACCATTGCGCGCATTCGTGATCCCGAATATTTGGAGCAGGTATATACCATGCGCGATGCGTTTGGTATTTCCATGACCTTTAACCCCGAGCGCGATGCCGCCGCCGAGATGGAACGCTTGATCAAATACCCCGGCTTTTTGACGCGTGAGACCTTTATGAACGGTCGCGCCGAATTGGCAGAGTTGCGCTTGGACGAGGGCTCTCCCCTTTGCAACGTGCCCCTGTGTCAATTGGACAGCATCATCAAATGCAAGGTGCTGGTTTGCACCGTATTGCGCAACGGCGAGACCATTATCCCCGACGGACAATTTGTTTTACAAAAGGACGACCGCGTATTCGTCACGGCGGCATCCGACGATCTTGCCGTTATGCTCAAGAACTTGGGCATCGTAACGCACCGTGCACGCAAGGTCATGATCGTGGGCGGCGGCGCAATGTCCTATTACCTTGCAAGCCGACTCAAAAACAGCCGTTCGATCGACGTTCAGATCATTGAGCGCGACGTGGAGCGTTGCACCGAGCTGAGTGAACTTTTGCCGCGTGCGCGCGTGATCTGCGGCGACGAGGGCAATTTGAACTTTTTGGAGAGCGAAGGTCTTTCGAACATGGACACCGTGCTTTCCCTGACCGATAGCGATGAGTTGAACGTCATTCTCTCTCTGTACGCCGAAAAGAACGGCATTTCGCAGGTGATCACACGCTTGGGGCGCCTTGACACCACCGGCTTTATCGGAGATCTTGCGCTCGGCAGTCTCGTATCTCCCGCAAAAATGTGCTGTAACACCATCGTCCGCTACGTGCGATCCATGCAGATCCGCGAGGGCGGTGCGGTATCGATCTATAACCTTGCCGATGGACAAGCCGAGGCGATCGAGTTCTTGGTCGATCCCGATACGCTCTACTGCGATACCCCTCTGCGCAAGATCAAGATCAAAAAGAATATGCGCTTGGTATGCATTCAACGCGGCAACGACATTATCATTCCCAACGGTGACTCCTCGTTTTGCGAAGGCGACAGCGTGGTAGTGGTGGTCAACGGCGACAGCATCGTGTACAATCTCAACGACATTTTTGAGTGAGGAAGGAACGGCTATGAATTATAAAATGATCTGCCGATTCTTCTCCTTGGTCTGCATTGCAGAGGCTGTGTTTATGCTTCCGCCGCTTGCTATTTGCTTAGCAGACAAAGACGTACGCGCCGCCGTTGCGTTTGGCATTACCATGGGCATTGCATTGGCACTTTATACGGCGTTTCGCTTGCTTTCGCGCCGCGCCTTTGATCGTCTTTCGGCAGAGGAGGGCTTTGTGTGCGTAGCGGCAAGCTGGATCTTATTGAGCTTGATCGGCTCTCTCCCCTTCGTCATTTCGGGCACGATCCCAAACTTTGTAGATGCGCTGTTTGAGACGGTTTCCGGCTTTACCACCACGGGAGCTTCCATTCTCCCCGCGGTAGAATCCCTGCCGCGCGGCATTCTTTATTGGCGAAGCTTCAGTAACTGGGTAGGCGGCATGGGCGTGCTGGTCTTTTTGCTGGCACTTGTACCCGGCGGCAAAAAGAACGAGGGCTTTACCATGCATCTCTTTCGCGCAGAAAGCCCCGGCCCCGAGGTTGGCAAGCTGGTTCCCAAGCTGCGCCAAACCGCCATGTTTTTGTACGGAACTTATATCTTTTTGACCGTGCTTGATTTTGCCTTTCTTATGTTTGGAGATATGGATTGGTTTGAGGCGCTTTGCACCGCCATCAGTACGGCGGGCACAGGCGGCTTTGGCATTAAAAACGATAGCCTTGCCTCCTTCAGCCCCTATATTCAAAACGTTACAACGGCATTCATGCTGTTGTTTGGTATCAACTTCAGCTGCTTTTATCTGCTTATTTTGCGGCAATTCCGCTCGATCTTCCGCGACGAAGAGCTTCGCCTTTATATCGGTATCGTGGTATGCAGCGTCCTGCTGATCACTTGGAACATCAGCGGCTTGTATTCCTCGATTGGCGAGGCGTTGAGCCACGCGGGATTTCAGGTTGCGAGTATCATTTCCACCACGGGCTTTTCCACCACCGATTTTGATCTTTGGCCCGGCTTTTCCAAGGGTATTTTGATGGTCTTGATGCTGACGGGTGCTTGCGCCGGCAGTACCTGCGGCGGCATGAAGTGTGCACGCGTGCTCCTACTGTTCAAGAGTGTGCGCCGCAGCATTCACAAAATGCTGCACCCACAGCAGGTGCAGGTCATTCGTGTCAACGAGCGCGCCATTGACGAAAAGGTCATGGCAAATACCCACGCGTACCTCGCCGCTTACACGGTGATCATCTTCGTCAGCTTTGTATTGGTCTCGTTGGATAATTTTTCGATCGGTACGAACTTTACGGCGGTGCTGACCTGCTTTAACAACATCGGCCC
Organism: Eubacteriales bacterium; assembly: GCA_045633385.1. Lineage (GTDB taxonomy): Bacteria > Bacillota > Clostridia > Oscillospirales > CAG-272 > UMGS1865. The sequence goes on from JAZQYE010000159.1 coordinate 9,648, forward strand.
CGGCTTTGAGGCGGTAGGCCCTATGATGAACTTCTCTGCCTTCAGTCCCATCTCCAAGATCGTTTTGATCTTTGATATGCTGGCAGGGCGACTTGAGATCTTCCCTATGCTGTTGCTCTTTTCCTCCAACGTTTGGAAAAAGAACAACGCAGTACAAAAATCATGATAAAAACGCGGGAGCAACCTTGCAAAAGAGTTGCTCCCGCTGTTTTATACGCCGTTCCCCTTGGCACATTACCGCGCTTGGGAGAGCGAACAGGCTTGATGCAAGCCGATCAAAATCATTGTACGATCAGTTTTTCAATCGCGGCAATACGTGCGCAAAGCGTCAGAACCTTCATTGCCTTTTGCAGACTTGCAAGATCGGGATAGGTGGGGGCGATGCGGATATTGCTGTCGGCAGGGTCGTTGCCGTAAGGATAGGTCGCACCGACGTTAGTCAGCTTAACGCCTGCATCGCGGCAGAGTGCATAGGTGCGCTTTGCCGTACCGGGAAGCACGAACAGGCTGACGAAATAACCGCCAACGGGGCGCGTCCAACGTGCAAAGCCACAGGGAGCAAGATCCTCCTCCAGCGTATTGAGCACCGTTTCAAACTTGGGGCGCAGCAGGTCTGCCTGCTTGAGCATGTGTGCACGAACGCCTGCCGCATTGCCGAAATAACGCACGTGGCGAAGCTGATTGATCTTATCAAAGCCAATAGTCTGCGCCGAGATGATGGGCATGATCTGATCGAGGTTTTGGCGAGACGCCGCCATGATCGCCACGCCCGCACCGGGGAAGGAGATCTTGGAGGTAGATGCAAAATACATTACGCGATTGGGGTTGCCTCCCTTTTCACACGCCTCGAAAATATCGGCAAGGTGATCGGCACGGTCAGCGTACAGATCGTGCACCGCATAGGCGTTATCCCAAAAGATACGAAAATCGGGCGCGGCGGTCTTCATAGCGCCAAGGCGATACACCGTTTCGTCGGAATAGGTGATACCGTCGGGATTGGAATACTTGGGACAGCACCAAATGCCCTTGATGGCAGCATCGGCGGCAACAAGTGCCTCTACCGCATTCATATCGGGGCCCGTAGGCATCATATCAACGGGGATCATTTTGATACCGAGAGATTCGCAAATGGCAAAATGACGGTCGTAGCCGGGAGCGGGACAGAGGAACTTGATCTCCGCCTCACGCATCCAAGGACGCTCGCTGTCGCACACACCGTACAGCATGGCGCGAGCCGTCGAATCATACATCAAGTTCAAAGAGGAGTTACCGCCCACAAAGATCAGCTCTGCGGGAATTTGCAACAGCTCCGAAAACAGTCTCTTCGCTTCGGGAAGTCCGTCCAGAATACCATAGTTGCGGCAATCGGTACCGTTTTCGCTGTAAAGGCCTTTTTCCTCTACGGGTGTCGTCATCATATCGTTTAAAAGGTCGAGCTGATCTGCACCGGGCTTACCGCGGGAGAGATCAAGCGCGAGCTTTTGATTTTTTGCTTCCTCGTACTGCGCCTGCAGCTCCGCAAGACGCTCACAGAGAGCCTGACGGCTCATCTTCGAAAATTCCATGCTTTCATATCCTCCAACTCGAGTAAAACATCCTTAATAGTATATCACACTCTGAGGATAAATGCAATATGTTTTTGCAAGTTTTTTTCAAAAAAATGCATTTTTTATCATATCAATCTGCATTTTTCCAAAATTCTTCCACCGAAAATGCAAGTTCGCTTGCATTTCTTGCATACAAGAGGTGGCTCCAATGCGCAGGCAGGATCGATTTGATGCGTTCGTCGGCATACCGATCGTCCACCAGCACCACCACACCGCGATCGTCCTCACGGCGAATGACGCGTCCTGCCGCCTGCAACACGCGGTTGATGCCGGGATAGACGTAGGAGTAGTCGTAGCCGCGCTCACGCGTTTGGTCGTAGTGGTCGCGCAGAATGTTACGCTCGCTGGAAAGTCCGGGCAAGCCTGTACCTACGATCACCGTACCGATCAACCGCCTTCCGGGCAGATCCACGCCCTCGGAGAAGGAGCCGCCCAACACGCAAAAGCCCACGCGGAGCTTTTCGTCGTCGGCAAATGCATCCAAAAAATGCTCGCGCTCGCCAGCACTCATGCCGCGCTTTTGCGATACGATCTCCACGCGCGGATATTTTTTGCAAAAGAGCTCCTGCACCTTTTCCATATAATCGTAGGACGGAAAGTACACGATATAGTTCCCTGCCTTTGCCGAAACCGTGGCGGCAATGGCAGAAACGATCTTTTTATAGGATTTTTCGCGATCCTCAAATCGGGTATTGACCCCCGTGATTGCCGCGAGGAAGAATTTGCTTGGATCAAACGGCGATGGCAAGGAAATGCGCACGGCGTTTTTGCCGCCGCCGAGAATATCGGCATAATAATCGGGCGGCGTCAGCGTTGCCGAAAACAGGATCGATGCGTGTGCGCGTGAGAGACAAGCATCCAATACGTGTGAGGGATCCAGACAGATCAAGCGCACCGTGCACGCATCTCCCTCCACCTCCACAAAGGTCACAAAGGATTCGTCAAACGCCTCTGCCACACATCCAAAGCGCTTGAGCTTTGACGCGAGCAGATAGACGGCGATCTCATTTTCGTCACCGCGATGTGTGCGGAGCCAATTTTCCAGCGATGCGCGCAGGCGCTCCACTGCCTCGTGAAAATCCAACATTGCGCTGTGTCGCAGATCATAACCGCGCTCCACGCCCGCATCATCCTTTTGAAGGGTGTCGCGGCACAATCGGCGCATTCCCTGCATGGTAACCGCGAGCTTTTCGATCTCCAGGCGCAACGGCAGCTCCGAGGGGAGCATTTGCGCCACCGCGCACAGCTCCCGCATTTGCAAGGCTGCGGAATACATCGACCTTGCGCGGTCGGGCAGATTGTGTGCCTCGTCCACCAAAAAGACGTACCGCCCCTCCTCGGCATCGGGCGCAAAATAACGGCGCAGATAGACCTGCGGATCAAAGGCATAGTTGTAATCGCAAATGATCAGGTCGCAAAGCTCCGAGAGCTCCAGTTGCAATTCGTAGGGGCAAATGCCGTAACGCTCGGCAGTCTCGATGATCGTGGCACGGTCAAAGCCGTTGCCGTTCATCAACAGCTCGCAAACGGCGTACGGTGCACGATCGTAAAAGCCCTTGGCACGCGGACAGTCCAAGGGGGTGCAATGACGGGAGATGCCTGCCGCATCGCGCTTTGCCACCTCGTTGGCGCAGATCTGCTCACGGGCGGTCAAAACCACCGTACGGTGGCGCGAGCCTGCCGCAAAAAGCTGGGCTGAGGCATTATAAGCCTCGCGGCGCGTTGCCGCCTTTGCAGTCAGATAAAAGATCTTATCACACCGCCCCTCACCGAGCGTGCGCACGGCGGGGTAGAGGGTGGAGAGCGTTTTGCCAATGCCCGTAGGCGCCTCGGCAAACAGCCGCTTGCCTGCGCGTATATCGCGGTAGCACTCCTTCATCAGCACGTCCTGACCCTCGCGTACCTCGCCAAACGGAAAACGCCCTGCCGCCGTGGCAGGCATACGCTCTGTTTGCCGCTCACGCAGGATCTGTGCCCGATACTCCACACGCGCCAAAAGACCCGTGTAAAAGCGCTCCAGCGCCTCTTTGGTGTGTTTGGTCACAAGATGCTTGATCTTGCCGTCATCGTTGCGGTAATAGGTCAAACGGGTCTGTATTTCATCCATGCCACGCGCACAGCACAAGAAGTAGGCATAACATTTGACCTGCGCATCGTGCATGGGAGCGGGGGGCAGATCAAACGCGCGGCCGCTGACCGTTTTGATCTCGTCCACCGTCAAAAGCTCCCCCTCGATCACACCGTCGGCTCTGCCGCTGACCTCAAAGGAGATGCCGTGAAAATGCGTTACGTGCGTCATACTGACCTCACTCCGATATCCGATGCCTGCCTCTGCCTGTAGCTTGCGGTGCACGGCGGCACCCGCTCTGGCACGCTCAAAGGTAGCTTGGTGAGAGCCAACACGCATATCCAGATCCCCTGCCGACAGTGCGCGCGCACACAGCTCGCCCACCGACAGCACGACGCATGCGCGGTCTATCTCATATCTCATTTCACGCCCCTCCTTTCTATAGGATTTTTGTGGGGGAATTTCTCAAAAAAAGAAGCTCCCCCAATTGATTGAATGCGAAATTGAAAACGATTATTTTGCCTCGTACCAGTTGTTACCGACGTGAATATCGACCTCAAGCGGAACGGAATAGGAGACTGCTCCCTCCATTTCCTCCTTTAAGATCTTGCGTGCAGTCTCGGCACAGGAGCGATGCGCTTCGATCAAAAGCTCGTCGTGCACCTGCAAGATCAGGCGCGCGTCGATACCGCTCTCCTGCAAGCGGCGGTGCACACGCACCATGGCAAGCTTGATGATATCTGCCGCCGTCCCTTGAATGGGGCTGTTCATGGCAACGCGCTCACCGAATTTGCGTTGCATACCGTTGCCCGCCTTTAATTCGGGAATATAACGCCGTCTTGCAAACAGCGTGGTCACGTAGCCGTTTTCGTATGCTTCGGCAATGGTGCGCTTGAGGTAGGCATCAATGCCCGGATACCCCGCAAGGTATTGGTCGATATACGCCTGCGCCTCGGTGCGCGAAACACCGATATCGTCCGAGAGAGAAAACGCACCAATGCCATACATAATGCCAAAGTTGACCGCCTTTGCGCGCTTACGCAGCTCGGTGGTAACAGCCGATTCGCTGACCCCGAACACCGTAACGGCGGTAGAGGTATGCACGTCCACTCCCTCGCGGAAGGCACGGATCATGTTGGCATCCTCGGAGACGTGTGCCAAAAGGCGAAGCTCAATTTGCGAATAGTCGGCATCGATGATCACGTAATCATCATTTTCGGGCAGGAAAAAGCGTCGCAATTCTCTGCCAAGCTCGGTACGCACGGGAATGTTTTGCAAATTCGGCTCGGTAGAGGAAAGTCTGCCCGTGATCGTTCCCGTCTGCTTAAAGTGCGTGTGCACACGACCGGACGCATCGGCAACCTTTAAAAGCCCATCGGCATAGGTGCTTTTGAGCTTGGTGACCTGGCGGTAATCCAGAATATTATCGATAATGGGATGAACGGGGCGGAGCTTTTCCAAGATCTCCGCGTTGGTTGCATATCCCGTTTTGGTCTTTTTGGCGTGCGGCAGTCCCAGCTCCTCAAAAAGGATCTCGCCGAGCTGCTTGGGAGAATTGATGTTAAACTCCTGCCCTGCGTGAAAATAGATCTGCGCTTTGAGCGCCTCTGCGATATTGGAGAGCTGTTCTCCGTAAACGGTAATGCCCTTGCGGTCGATGCGAAAGCCCGCAAGCTCCATATCTGCAAGCACGGCGGCAAGCGGCATTTCCAAGTCGCGCATCAGCGCTTGCTGACCGCTCTCCTCCAACTTTTGACAAATGGGTGCATAGAGACGGTAAAGATATACCGCGCGCGGAACCTCCTGCGCGGGAACGGTCTCCAGATAATCCTCGATCAGACCGTCTATATCAAAATTGCTCTTGGAGGAATTTGCAAGATAAGCGGCAAGCATCAGGTCGTACAGCTCCAATCGGCGCAAAAACGACAACTGCGCTTGCTTGTAAAGCTCCTTGCAATCGTAGCAGACAACGGTCTTGCCCTGCAACTGCTCCGCCGCCTCCTCGGGAGAAGAACGCCACACGCTCTCACCGTCAGACAACAGCAAGGAAGTGCCGTCCCAATCGATGGCAACCGCACAGAGTGCGGCGGTCGTTTGTGCGATCTCGCCCTTGGCAAGCTCACGCACTGCAACGGGTGCGCTCTCCTTTGCCTCGCTCACCTCGTCCAATCCAAAGCGCTTGATCAGCGCCGAAAATTCCAATTTCAAAAACAGCTCGCGCAAAGCGACTTGATCCTCACCCGAAAAAGCGAGATCGTCAAGCGTCTCTTCCAAGGGAGCCGTGCGGCAAATACGCGCCAAGGTTTGCGAGAGGTAGGCGCTGTCGCGACCGCTCTCCAGCTTTGCCTTGACCGACGGTGAGAGCTTTGCCTCAGCAAGATGCTCGTACACACCGTCCAGACTGCCAAACTCACCGATGAGCTTGAGCGCGGTCTTTTCACCGATTCCCGCAACGCCGGGAATGTTATCGGAGGAATCCCCCATCAGTGCCTTGACGTCCACAAAAACAGAGGACGGCACGCCGTATTTTTCCATGAATTTTGCCTCGTCCATATCGATCGTTTCGGTATTGGTCGCCAGCAAAACGTGCACGTTGGCATCGATCAGCTGCAAAGCATCGCGGTCACCCGTCAGCAGATACGCCTCGCAATCGGCATCGTCACACATGGCGGCAAGCGTACCCAAAAGGTCGTCTGCCTCGTAACCCGGAATGGAGAGGACGTGATATCCCATAGCACCGAGCAGCTCCTTTGCCACGGGAAATTGCAAGGCAAGCTCCTCGGGCATAGGGCGACGCCCTGCCTTATAGTCGGCAAACATCTGATGCCGAAAGGTGGGAGCTTTGAGATCGAATGCAACCGCACAGAAATCGGGCTTGATCGCCTCTGCCTGACGCGTGATCATATTGATCATGCCGTAAAGCGCGTTGGTGGGAAAGCCGTCCTTGGTGGTCAAGGGGCGAATGCCGTAAAACGCACGGTTTAAAATACTGTTGCCGTCAATGGCGAGTAATTTCTTTTTCATACATCCTCCGCAAAGAGTTTTTACACGTTGAACTTCCTCTTTATTGTATCACAAAAAGCCGCGCTTGTCAATATTGAGGCTTGAAACTTTTATCGACACGGCTTGCAAAATCAACAACGGCTCCGTACCCTTGGTACAAAGCCGTTGCGTTTTTTCTTTTGTTCGATTTTATCGGATCGGGTTACATACGATACAGCTCGTTGCCCAGCTCCAAAAGGCGTTCCACCATCATATCTCCCGCCTCGGGTGCGTGACAGCTACCCTCGCACAAACTGATCTCGTACAAATCGCTCTCCTTGGCAAACGCCTCGGGAGTTGGAAAATAGCCGCCGAACGAATTGCTGTTTTCAATGACCAGATTGTAGGTAAACGGAGAATTCTGCTTGATCTTTAAGCCAAAGTTGACGTAGATCTCACCAGGCATGACGTAAATACACACCGAGCCGATGCAGATCGCCTGCAACCACAAGCTGTCTCGATCCGCACGGTTGACCGTATAGTAATACACCAGATTGCGCAGGCGCATCATGTCCTTGGTCTTTGCCCACTTTTCCACCTGGCGACAGGTCTGCTCCAGATCGATGGTGCGCTTAGGAAGCTCGATCAGCTCCTTGCGAAGCGCGATCCCCTCCCCTGCGGGCTTGGAGTCCTGCTCCATGACGCGGATCGCTTCACGTGCAATGATCTTGCCCATTTCGCGATACCAAAAGGGCGGACGCTTGACGGTGGGGTCGGTGTGAATGTGGTTGATATCCCCTGCCGTTCCGATCATAAAAATGCTGACAAAGTCCGCTCCGTAGTGCGCTTTGAGCTCCTTGGAGAGAATGCCGGAGTAATCGGCGGAATATCCGTTGATCTCACTCCCCGTGCAGTCCTGATGGCAGGCAAAAGAGATCACCGCACCGATCGGCTTGCCGTCGCGCAGAAAGGTGAGCACGGGGAGCTGCGGATCGATACCTGCAAGCATACCGATATGCTTTTTGCCACCCGTACCAAAGGAACGGATCTCTCCCCCCTCTACCACGTAATTGCGGTTAAAGGAGATGCCCTCTACACAGCCACAGCCATATTGAACCGTTACACCCTCCTGCAATCTCTTATAGGCAAGAATAATGGCGTCTGCGGCGCGGCGCATACAAACGTCGGTATAAATGGGATCGTTGCATTGCCCTACCTCGGGGCGGTGCTCGGTGGGAGCACCCTTGTGCGTATGCACCACATGCACGCACACCGACGCAGGCTCGATACCCGTGTACTCTTGAACGCGCTTGGTGATGGTATCGTGGAACGCGGGGTTGACCTCGCAGGTATCAATGGTCACAACAGCGGCATACGTGCCGCCGTCCTCTATTACTACCGCTTTGGCGTAAAGCGGCTCAAAAACGTCCATGGCGGGGTTGGCGCGGTAATAGCCCGGCATATTTCCACCCAAGGGCGGTGTAATATCACATTCGTAAAAGGCGGCTCTCATATCGTTTCTCCTTATCTGATCAAAATATACAAAGCTTACTTTTAATGATTGCAGTATAGCACACAACGCAAAAATTGTCAAGTCGTTTTTCAAAACAAATGCAAAAAGGAGCCAGAGCAAATCTGTTTTGGCTCCTTTGCACCGTCAAAGAACGATCAATTAAAAACGTAGTTGGGCTCTACGGGCTTGCCGAGCTTTGCGGAATCTACGATCGCCATGCAGGTCGCAACGGTCTTTGCGCCCTCCTCGGCGGTCATGCTGACGGGCGTGCCGTTGAGCACGTGGTCGGCAAATACGTCAAACTCGTGGCATACGTTGTGGTTGTTGATGTCAACGGGAAGGATCTCTGCCTCTGGCTTAACCGAAATACCGTCCTCACCGAGCGTCCAAAGCTGCATGGTGTCGGAGGTGTTGTCGCAAAGAATGGTACCCTTGCTTCCCCAAAGCTGGGTACGCATGGTGTAGGGGCGCTTACAGCCCGTGGAAACGAATACCTTACCCATCAGGCGGTCAGACCACTTCATCAGTGCAACGGTTGCATCGTCGTAAGGTGCGTTGGGTAGAAGCGTATGCGTGCCGTAAGCAAATACCTCCTTGACGTCGCCGCCGAACCAACGGAGCAGGTCAACGGCATGACAGCCGCCGCCGATCACGCCATGGCGGTTGGGGTCTGCTCTCCACTCGTGCAAAATCTTGAAATAGTCGTGCGCATACTCGGACTCCATGTAGTAAAGCTCACCGATCACGCCGTCGTCAACCAACTGCTTTGCCTTAACGAACGCAGGGGTAAAACGGCAGATCTGACCTACCATAAATACGGTGTTTGCCTTGTTAGCGGCGGTTACGATGGCATCCAGATCCTCACGGGTAATTGCCAAGGGCTTTTCGCACATGACGTGCTTGCCTGCCTCAAGGAATGCAAGAGACATTTCCTTGTGGAGCTGGTCGGGAGTGATGATGAGCACGGAGTTCATTTCTTCGAGCTTGAGCATTTCCTTCCAATCCAAAAATCTCTTCTCCTCGGGAATATTGTAAAGGTCGCCCTCGCGCTTGAGCGTTTCGGGATTGATATCACAAATGCCGGCGATCTCAAATCCGCGGTCAGCCAAGCCCTTTAAATGATGGCGTCCCATTGAAAGACCGATTACGCCAACTACCATTTTCTTTTCCATAAGAATTGTCTCCTTTAAAAAATCAGTACGATTTGCGCTTGACAAAACGCTTTTTTTCGTCTATAATAATCATACACGAAAAAGTGCGAAATTTCAATGCAAAATCCAACATTTTTTTAGCAAAATACCGCAAAGGAGGAACAAAGGGGTGAATTACAACGAGCATTATCTGTTCAATCCGCTCGACCGTACGAAAAGCTTTGACATTTCGGCGTTTGTCAGCTCGTATTATTTTGAAAAACGACCGCAGTTTGAGCCGCGCCCCGAGCGTTACGACTTTTCGCAGATCTTTTTGATACTGGAGGGAGACGGCGTTTACACCACCGAGCAGGGCGAATATCTCTTTTCCAAGGGGATGATGCTCTACCGCCCCGCCGAGCATACCTCACGATACGAATGGACGAGCGAGCGCGTGGTGTTCGGCTTGATCAGCTTTGTATGCCCCTCGGAGGCAATGCAGACCTTTGCGGAGCAACCGCTGCTGTTGAACGAGGAGGAACGCGCAACGCTGCTCGACGTGATCAAAACAAGTGCGCGCATTTGTGAGCCTTGCCGCGAGAACGAGCCTCTTTTGGGTATGCGCTACAAGCCCGAAACACCGCCCGTGGTGTTGGATTTTATTCGATCCTCGCTCGAGCGCTTTCTCTCCATGCTCTACTGCCGCATCAAAGGCATTGATCTTTTGGTAGATGAAACACAAAAGGTCAACCGTTTTTTAGATGACTCGCGCTTTGTCAGCAGAGTAAAGGAATACCTTGCCGAGCACGTATCCGAGCAGCTCACGCTCAATCAGCTTTGCGCCCACTTTGGCGTGAGCCAGACCGCGCTGATGAAAAAATTCCGCACCGAGACCACGCAGGGCGTGATCGAATACTTCAACGACCTCAAAATTGCAGAAGCTAAACACCGCATCAAAAAAGGAAACGCCAGCTTTACCGAAATTGCCGAGGCGTTGGGCTTTTCGTCGGTCAATTACTTTTCCAAGGTCTTTAAGGAGCGCGTTGGCATGACCCCAACCGAATACAGCAAATACGTCTCCAAGCGTCGCGCCGACGCCACGGCGGAAATAGACAAAAAAGGATGAGACGGGTGCCATGCACTCTCTCATCCTCTTTTTCATTCAATCGAGCTTGTCGAAAGCAAGCTTGAGCGTGTCGGTATTCTCCTCGGAGTATTCCAGCTCTTCGGAAACGGTGCGCGAAACCTCCGCAAGCCATTCAAGCGTGCCTGTACCGTGTGCCGCGACCGATGCGATCAACCGCTCGCAAAACAGGGCAAATCCCAATGCGGCACGAAATTCGCTTGCATCCCGCGCGGCGGAGCAATGTCGAAATACAAAATACGCAAGCGCGTGACAAAGCGGTTCTTCCCACGCCTCTGCCACAACAGACTCGGACGTATAACGCACAAACAGCTCTCGGTGAGCTTCGTCCAAATACTCCAATTCCTGCAAACGTGTGCGCCACTCCGCATCGGTGTGCGCAAGCGGCGAAACGCCGTATGCCTCGGCAATGTAGTGCAAACGCGCGGCGTACGGGAGCGACTTGTCGCCAAGTATGGCATAGATCTCCTCGCGCAGAGCAAGCGGATCAAACGCTCCCCTTTTGCGCGGTGCGCGACCTGCAAGCACGCCAACCTCTATAAAATCGGCATATCCGTCAGAGGAAAGGATCAGGCGTGCCGCCTCCTCGCAAGCCATGCCCACGCCAACCTCCTTGCCGCGCGGCGTATCGTGGTAAAAACGCGGATGCTCGCGACAGATCTCGCACAAATAACTCTCCCCCATCGACAAAATGATGCGGCAAAGCCCCTGCTCGTTCAGGTGCGGACAGCGGTCACCCGCAAGCAACCGAAAGTGAGGGGCTTCCCCATCTTCAATGCTTTGGGCAACGGTCTTGCCGTAGCCTTGCGAGAGTGAGCGATAGACCTCCATCGTTTCTTCGTCCACGTCGATCTCCCACCCAACACAGCAGGTGTGCCGACAGCGATCGGCAATGCAAACAAAATTTTGATAATAGCTTGGTGCGTACAGCTTCATAAAGACTCCCTTTTGTATGCAACGGTCATTGATCAACTCACCTTACGCTTTTTCTACGTGCTCCATCGTTTTGTGTGCGCACTCTGAGATCTTTTGCGTGCCAACACCGAAAATAGAGGTATAGAGCGTATCGTTGATCGGCGCGCGCCAATACTCCGAAATAGAGTGCAGACCGTTTGCCATACCCAGCACAGAGCCCACCGTAGCGCCGTTGCAATCGGTATCAAAGCCCGTTTCCACCGCCATGCAGATCGATTTGCCAAAATCTCCGCCGCCGTACAACAGCGCCGCCGCAACGATCATTGCGTTGGAAATGGTGTGGCACCAGCCGTGCGAGGTGTGCTCATCGTATTTTTGATGGATCATATCAAAGCAATCCTTTTGCGAAACACCGGAGCGATATGCATTCAAAACAGCCGTTACGTCCTCGTACAAGCGAGAGGTGTACGGAATTTGCGCAAGACCGCCCAACACAATCGCTTCAAGATCGTTGGTGCTTGCCGCAACCGCGATCATGGCGGCGGCAAACATTTCGCCGTAGATACCGTTTTTGACGTGCGAGATAGAAGCATCGCGCCACGCCATTTCAGCCGCAAGCTCGGCGTTTCCGGGATTGATATATCCAAAATAATCGCCTCTGATCTGTGCGCCGATCCACTCACGGTAGGGGTTTTTGTAAACAGCAGATTCGGGCGGTGCAAAGCCCTTGACAAAGTTGCAAAAAGCAACTCTCTCCGCCGTACAGTAGGCATCCTTGCCCTGATACTGCAACCACGAGTGGGAAACGTCAAGCGGCGTAAAATCACGACCATGATCCTCCACGATCTTTTGCGCCAGAACCACGTAGTTGGTATCGTCATCTACGGGCATACCGTCGATTTCGTCGGCGTAGATCCTGTTCATAAAGTTATACTTGTATTTTTTAGCCGTTTCGGCATTCAAGTCACTGCGGTAAATATAGCGGTACATGGGGTAGTTGTTGCTCTCCTTCAAAAACGGGATCAGATCGTCGGTGCGAGCCCCCTCTACCGTTTTACCAAGCATACAGCCGCACACGCGCCCCATCCAAGCACCGTGGATCTGTTCCTCCAAGGTGTCGGCGTTATAGGCAAGACGCGTACCGTCGCCGCGGCGCAAGCGCTTGATCCCCTCCAGATCGGAAGGCTCTGCATACGCATAATCGGCTTTTTGCTTTGCCGAGAACACGACCTCAAACAAAACGTCACCCAGCTTTTGCTTGATATCCCCCATGGGCAACTGCGCAACCGAGGCAAACACGTCCCGATACCCCTCAATGTCAAGCCCCTCGTCGATCGATTGCTGATACTCGGTAATCAAATTGGCGGAGTACAGCTCCCACCTGTGCATATTTTGATATTGCGGCTTGATCACGCGCACTTTGTTCATTTCCTCCGCAATGCGGATATCGTCGCCCAAGATCAGCGCATCGAGGGAAATATTAAAATATTTGGAGATCAAGATCAGCTTTTCCAAATCGGGGGCACTCTCACCGTTCTCCCACGTTTGAACCGATTGCTGAGTTGCCCCAAACAGATCGGCAAACTGCTCCTGCGTCAATTTGGCATTCTCTCTGAGTTTTTTGATCGTTTGTCCGACTTTCATAATTCCTTCTCCAATCTTAAAATATGGGTCGCCTATATTATACCATACCTTTTTTACAAATGCAAGCACCCTGCGTTTGTTTTATATACAAATCAATCAGGCTGGCTCAAATACAAAATTTGAACCAGCCTGATCTTATCTGTCAAAACTCGTAACCTCGTCGGTCTTTTTTTGACCGATCAACGCACCGGTCTGATCAAACGTATATTGCCATACAGAACACATTATGTAAAAAGAAGCAAAGCTTCTTGTCGGAGTATGCCGAGCACTCATAATATTTTCAACTCTCCATATCAAATTTCCTGCTGAATTGATAGAAAGCTTTCCTTCATGTGCCCCGGGTACCGAATAGAATTCATCCACCTTTCCCGTGCGCAAGTCGCAAACCAGCAACACCGCGGTGTAAACGTCTCGTATCATGGGGGTAAGTTCTTCGTTAGATATTAGAACGCCTTCATTTCTATAAAGCTCAGCTGCGTAATGGTGCACGTAACTCAATTCGTATAAATATTTAGGGGCATTTTGATCCTTGCGTGTTGCATAGGTAGATAGGTAGATCTGTCCATTCAACACAACCATGTCAGTAATAAGATACTGCTCATCCTCTGATTCATAGGAAAAGGAAGCAAGAATATTTCCCTCATAATCCACTTTCATAATCGAATCTGCGTATTTGCATTCCACGATATATCCGCCATCAAAAGGCACCACCTGGTCAAATCCTATATCTCCAATTTCCGTTTTTCGAAAATGTATCTCCTCGCCCAGCGCAGAATATTGACTCAAGCAAAAATATTTACTGTCTCCACGGCTAAAAACAGCATAGCTGCCGTCTGCATTTTCTACAATCTCTGTGATATATTCTTCCTCAAAACCATGTGTCAACCTTTTCTCCCAAACAATCCTCCCATTTTTATCAAACTTTACAATGCTTGCATATGCATCCAGTTTGCCGGGAGACAGCGGTGGTGGTCCCCCATAAGCTATCACGCCATCAGAAACGACGTGATAATGCCTAATGGAAAAATCAGACACAGTTGCACTACGCCAAACTATGTTCTTCCCTTCATATTTTTCCAAATAAGAACCCTTAAATTCTCTATAATCGTATCCTTCATCGCGAACATACTCGTTTTGAATCCGATAGTAAGATTGTGTACTCGCATCTAAAATAATTTTCTCGTGATAATACTCCCAAAAAGCCGCAATATCCTTCGATGTTGGATTGTCCAGCAAAATTTCGCAACCCTCGACCGTGCCGGAAGAAATGCTGTTGATAAACACCTCTGCCGTTTTGGAATAGGAAAAGCTTTTAGAAGTAATATCTCTGTAGACCATTCGAATCTCATAACGGGTCAGACCTTGCATAGAAAGGTCGTAGTCCTCAAAAAATTGTACCGCCGCACGGTACTCCTTTGCCTCGGCAGCATAGGCGTACGTTCCAAATCCGGCAGAAAGCAACAAAACCAAACAAGCAGCAAGTGCGGCACAGCGCTTTAGCAAGCCGTTTTGCTTTTTTGGTGGAAACACCGAAGCCGCTTCCACATACACGGGATCGATCATTTCCATTTTATCCAACAATTCATGTCCTCTCATACGTTGTACCCCTCCTTTTCCAAAAAATCACGCAACCGATTGCGGCAACGAAAAAGTGTGATTTTCACCTTTGCCTCCGATAAACCAAAACCTTTGGCAATATCTGCAATCGAATCCAAATACCAATACCGCCGAACGAAAATATTACGCTTTTGCTCATCGAGAACGCCTAAAAATTTGTTGATTGCATCGCCAAGCAAAATCTCGTCCATAAGACACTCGGCATCATTAGGATGTGGAATGCATTGCTCCATCTCTGCACTCAACTCGCAAATCTGTGCATCGCGCTTGAGGCGGTGGCGATCACGACAACAATTCAACGAGATGTGCCGCGTAATGCGTGCCAAAAATGCGTATAAATACGTTCGTGGCTCGTGAGGCGGAATTGCGTTCCAAGCCTCCAGATATGTATCGTTTTCGCATTCTTCCGCCGTTTGCATATCGCTGACGATTCCATAAGACAAGGATCGCAGACGTTTGCCGTATTTTTCTGCCGCTTGACTGATCGCGGCTTCGTCGCGTGCCAAAAACAATTCGACAATTCGTTCATCCTCCAAGGCTTTCATCTCCTTTCCGCGCTTGATGCCTTCACCCTAATAAGCACCGTTTACCATGCTCGGGTTACACATTTTGGAAAAATCGAAAAAACTTCGCCTACGTTAATTTTGTACTCGCTCCAACCGTACGATCACGTGGCCTATCTTCATATCTACTATCTCAAACATCTCTCAAAAAACGCTTATATCTTATATTGTACCATCACTTTTTCAAAAAAGCAAGCACATTCCCCTTGTTTTATAAACAACTTACGGTTGTTTTGCAAAAAAGGCAATATTTTTTGTAAAAGCGGTTGTTTTTGGGTTTGATATCTGCTATAATGAATACGGTGCGTTGGACGCGGACACGGCAGAGCACGCTATGGCGATTGACGGCTGCTCAATGAAGAAAAGTCCACGCAAGGAGGCATAAAATGGATGCAAGGCTGATCAAGCAAAACGGAATGATGAAGATCATGGTTGGCGGCGAGGTTTTAGAGCCCGTCGGGTACATGACCTACAACGTGGACGGCGATCAATTTGGTACTATGGAAGAAATGGGCAACCGCATCGTCTTTTTCGGTGCCTATGCAACGGATATGGGATTGAACTCTCTGGCAGGCTCAAAGGCTTGGGGTCCCCATTATTATTTGGACTACAACACGTTCGATTTTACCGAGATCGACCGCATTTTGGAAATGATCGCGCCGCAGGGACGCGGTCCCTTTATCATCCCCCGCGTTTATTTCAGCGCCCCCTCCTGGTGGGAGCGAGACAACCCCGACGAGGTTTGTCGGGTACAAAGCGGTGAAAGTGCGCGCGAATCCTTTGGCTCTAAGAAGTGGAGAGAGGATATGTGGAGTGCCGTAAAAGCACTCATCGACCACATCAACCTGTCCAAATGGAAGGAGCTGGTCATCGGCTATCACGTATGCGCGGGCTCCACCGAGGAATGGGGCTATCACGGCCATAAACATCAAAACGACATGGAGGATTACTCCAAGGTCAATCAGGGGTGCTTTCAAGAATGGTTGCTTAAAAAATACGATTCGATCGAGGCGATCAATCGCGCGTGGAGCACCTCCTACACGGCGGCGTCCAATATCCCGATCCCGCGCGTTATCGAGCGCACGCATACCCTTCGCGGCATTGTGCGCGACCCGATGAGAGAGCAGCACGTCATTGATTATAACGCCTTTGTCAGCGACCTGATCGCAGAGACGATTCTGTGGTTTGCCAAAAAGGTAAAGACGTATACCGATGACAAGCTGTTAGTCGGTTGCTTTTACGGATATATCAACCACCATGTGGACGCCGCGCACGGAAGCTACTCTTTGAACAAGATACTGCAATCTCCGTACGTTGATTTTTTGTGTACCACCAACGAGCTTGGCAGAACCTTTTCGTTTTATACGGCGGTCCATTCCATTCTGCTTCATAACAAGCTCTATATATGCGAGGGCGACACACGAACCTCCCTGACCACGCGTCTTGGTGAAAAGCTCCCGCAGGCAGAGCCCGATAACACCTATTACAAGATCGGCGGCTGGGTCGCACCGGATTTTGATTGTGCCATAGGCGACCTCAAGCGCACCTCCTGCCTGGCTTTGACAGGGCACGCGGGGCTGTGGTGGTTTGATATGTGGGGCGGATGGTTCGATCATCCCGAATATAAAAAGATCCTCAAAAAACATCAGGAGCTGAGCCGCAAGCAAACGGAGGGGCCCATTCGCGCCGAGATCGCCGTGATCGTGGATGAGGGCGGTGTCAAGCACTTCCAATCCCCCGAAACATTGCGCTATGCAGTCAAGCGTCAGCTCCTTGAAATGGGACTTGTGGGCGCGCCGTATCACATTTACCTGGCAAGCGATCTTGCCGACAAGTGCTTTCCTGCCGACGACTACAAGGTGTATCTCTTTACGCATTTTTGCAGATGCTCCGCAGAGGTGGAAAACGCCATCAACCAAAAGCTCAAGCGCGGAAACAAAACGCTGATCTGGACGCATTTTGCGGGACTTGAGCGAGGAGCACTGACAGATTACGAGGTAGTGTACAACACGGAGCTTTCGTATCTTTCCTGTCGCTTCCGTCAAGCGGATTTTCCCGTATTTACAGATCCCTTCTTCCCCCAAACCACCGATCAATTTGCAACCTATCCCGATCAGCCCCTGCCCTGCTGCAGATTTGCTTCGGGCACAGAGGCAAACGCGTATATTCTCGGTCGCGGCAAAGAAAACGGCGAGCCCGCACTTTTGTGGAAGCAGTTTGACGGTTACGCATCCGTTTACAGTCTGTGTCCTTGCATTCCCTCGCGCGTTTTGCAAAAGATCTTTATTCAAAGCGGCGTACATGTCTTTAGCCTGACCGGAGACGCGCTCATGGCGGGCGGAAAATATATTCTGCTCCGCGCCACGTACGAGGGTCAAAAGCGCATCCACTACCCCGACCCGACCAAAAAGATCGTCGATGCTTACACGGGCGAGGTCATGAAAAACAACGACAGCCTGATTGATTTTTGGCTGAAGGACAACGAAGTAAAGGTTCTTGAAATTTTAGAATAATCACGACACACAGAACAAAAGGGGTGAGGCAAACGCAAAATGCATTTGCCTCACCCCTTTCGGTTTCTTATCCGAGAACACAACGTCGACCATTTAACGGGCGTTGCACTTATTTGCCACTACCAAACAACTCTTTCCGTTTGTTTCGTCTGACCTTATTGATGTGCCGCTCAAAGTCGCCGTTTTGGAGCAATCTTGCAATGACGTATTGCTCAAACGTGGGCACGGTGCAGGAGTAAAACCCAAGCCGCTCGTCAAACTCCTTTACCAGCCTTTTGGGCAAGACCATATACCCAACGCGCAAGGAGGGCGAAATGGTTTTGGAAAAGGTGTTCAGATAGATGACGTTATCCTGATCGGAGAGTGCAAACAGCGTATCCTCCGGCTTGGACGATACCGAGAACTCAGATTCAAAATCGTCCTCTATGATGTACCGACCGTGCGTATTCGACCAACGAATGTACTCGTGCCGCTTGCTGGCACTTGCTGAAACACCCGTGGGATAACTGCGGTAAGGCGTGGTGTGAAGCACGCTCGCCGTCGTATGTGCAAGCGCGGCGCTGTCAATTCCGTCGGAAGACAAGCGCAATGCCTCGCAAGAGATCTCCGAGGCGCGATAGACCTGTTCGATCTTTTTATAAGAGGGATATTCAATGCCATAGGTTCGGTTTCGCCCCAACAGCTCGATGATCAAGCCGTACAGATACTCCGCGCCCGAGCCGATCACGATCTGCTCTGCCTCCACCTCAATCCCTCGGTTTCGTGCAAGGTAGTGCCGAATCGCAAGGCGAAGCGCGGGACAGCCTTTGTTTTGCGATTTTTCGAGAATGGCTTCGCCTAGATCGCTGATGACGTTTCGCATGGTTTTTGCCAACACCGAAAACGGAAAATCCGGGCTTGCGTGGTGCGCGAACGGCTCGCGGTAACCGTAAAGTTCTGCCGCCGACGGCAAGGCAAAGCCGTCCGAATTGCGAAAGATCACAAAAAAGCCGCTCCGCTCCCTTGACTCCACGTAGCCCTCGTCACAAAGCAGGGCGTAGGCGTGTTCTATGGTCACGGTGCTGGTCTCGGTCTCGTCGGCAAGCAATCGCTTGGAGGGCAGCTTTGTGTTGTACGGGTAGTGACCGCCAATGATGTCATCCTTGATCTGCTTATAGATCTGCAGATATACAGGGCGGTTGTTTTTATCAATTTTGTATTTCATCTGGTGATATAATTTTCTCCGTTTCTGATCATTTTCATATCGTCAGAAATATTATATAATAAAATCAGCAAAATTGCAAGGAGAATTTGAAAAATGGCTTACAAAAAAATTTTAACGATCCAAGATATTTCCTGCGTTGGTCAATGCTCGCTCACGGTCGCGCTCCCCATTCTGTCGGCGTGCGGACTTGAGACCTGCATTCTTCCCTCTGCGGTGCTCTCTACTCACACGGGCGGCTTTAGCGGCTTTACCTTCCGCGATCTGACCGACGATATGCCCGCCATTCAAGCGCATTGGCAAAAGGAGAACATCAAATTCAAGGCGATCTATACCGGTTATCTGGGTAGCATCAAGCAGATCGGCTACGTCAAAAATATTCTGGAGACGATGGGAGACGACGACTGCGTTCGCATCGTTGACCCCGCAATGGCAGATAACGGCAAGCTCTACTCCATTTTTGATATGGACTACGTAGAGGCAATGAAGCCCCTTTGCGGCACAGCTGATATTCTGATCCCCAACGTCACCGAGGCGGCATTCCTGACAGGTTGCGAATATCGCGAAAGCTACGACGAGGCATACGTTACCGAGCTTTGCGAAAAGCTCTGCGCGCTTGGCGCAAAAACGGTGGTCATGACCGGCGTAGGCTACCGTGTGGGCAAAACAGGCGTTGCTGTTTATACCAACGGTAACATGAGCCACTACGAGCACGATAAGATCGGCAAGGGCGCACACGGCACGGGCGACATTTACGCCTCCGCCTTTACGGGCGCGCTGATGAACGACAAGAACATCTACGACGCGGCAAAGATCGCAGCTGACTACACCGTTAAGTGCATCATCAACACCCAAGGCGATGCCGACCATTGGTACGGTGCCAAATTCGAGACCGCCCTGCGCGACTTGATGGATATGCTCGCATAATACGTACCCATAGGATCGAACAGTAAAATTGAATTTTCAAACGAACAAAGGGACGCCGATCGGCGTGCCTTTGGTCGTTTGGCATACAATTATAAAATCACTCAAACTCTGACGTACTCGGTAGAAAGAGCCGCACCGGAGAGATCAAGAATGCGATATCCCCAATTTTTAATCTCTTGACCTTTGCCGTTGTATGAAAAATCTCCGCAATAAAACATCGGCAAATATCGCCAGGATTCGGGAAGGATCAACGTATTATCTCTATGCGTGTGCCCTGCAAATGCGCCGATAATGCGCCTGTTTTCATAGATCAACGTGCGGGCGGCTTCACTTTCTCTCGGCAGGTAAATATCGTGTACGCAAAGGAATATTCTCTTATCAGGGTGATCGTTCAACACTTGTGCAAGAAGATCGGTGTTTATTCCGGTATAATGCCCGTCGTGATTTTCCTTGGGGTCAAGATGACCGGCAAAGGTATCAAGCATCACAAAGATGCAATCACCATAAAGGACAACGTATTCTCTGGGCTTTCCTACAATTTTACTCCACGCATCATGTCCGTATTGCTCATGATTTCCCGGGATCATATAAAAATCCACAGGCATTAGGGTCGTGCCCTAAAGGACAGTTTTGCAAGAATACGGTATATCTCGAAAGAGGTATGCCGTATTCTTGTTTTTGTTTCTTGGTTTAAGCGCTTTTGGCACTTTGGATTTCCTGCATCATTTCAATAAGTTACTTTTCACCGGGGATATCAATAAGACCTACCGCCGTAAAGTAAACATCAAGACGCACTTGCTTTCTTCCGTCGATCTTTTCGCTATTATGCACTTCGATACGCCGAATGAGCCTATTGACAATGGCGGGTGTTAGTTCTTTAATGTCAGTACATTGGCGAATCGTTTCCAGAAACGCGCGGAGATCCACCTTGTCTTGTTCCATCGTCTTTAAGGATTCTTCAGTTTTTGCTGTTTCTGTAACCAACTGATTTTGTTCTGCTTCATAGCTCGCCATCATTTTGGAGAAACGTGCATCGGGGATCTTACCAAGTACGTTATCTTCGTAAATGCGTTCGATCAGTTTATCAAGCTCCTTTATTCTTCGCTTGTTTCGCTCGATAGTGGCTTTCATATTACGGGAGTTTACCTCTTTCGTAATATTATGCTTCTTGGCGTACATATAGAGGAATACCGCCTCATATTGCTGAATGAACAGTGCCACTCTTTTCACAAGTTCAAGAATGGCTTCCCGAAGGACAACCTCTCTGATAAAATGAATGGAACAAGAACCTCTATTTTCTTTGTAGGCAGAACATCTGTGAAACTCTTGCTCCGGCTTTATGCTTTTAGCCGCGCAAAAATAGAGCTTAGATTTACAATCAGCGCAGTAGAGCAATCCCGAAAACAGACTTTCTCTACCTGTAGCGGTATTTCGTCTACGGCTGTCTCGAAGTTCTTGAGCGCGATTGAAGGTGTCTTCGTCGATAATGGCTTCTTGTGTATTGGGAATGATCTGCCACTCCTCCTCGGGATTATAAACCGTTTTGTGCACCTTGTAACTGACAAGTGAAGTTTTGAAGTTGACCGTACACCCCGTATATTGACGATTTTCCAAAATGTGTCGGACAGAGGTTGTACTCCATGCGCATTTTCCGCGAGTTGAAATATCATTGGAGGATTTTCTGCCGTTTTCCAAATAATATGCAGTTGGAGATAATATTTGTTCATCCTCCAATCTACGGGCAATTTTCATGGGTCCAAGTCCTTCAAGCGTTAATTCAAAAATATAGCGAACAACCTTCGCCGCTTCCTCATCAATAATCCATTGTTTGGGATCATCTTGGGATTTGATATATCCATAAGGGATAGCTGCGGCAATTCGTTCTCCTTTGTCCGCCTTGGACTTCCACACAGCACGGATCTTCTTGCTCGTCTGCGCTGCGTACCACTCGTTGAAGATGTTGTTGAACGGCATCATCTCCGTGCCGGTGTTCTTCAGAGTATCAACGTTCTCTTGAATTGCTATGAAGCGGACACCGAGTGTAGGATATTTAATCTCCAAGTATTCA